>CASEEB010000045.1 GCA_949286815.1 uncultured Eubacteriales bacterium
GACCATGCCCAAAAAGCTTGTCGCGCACACCGGAATGGACGCGATGACACACGCCATTGAGGCATATGTCTCCACCGCAAGCTGCGACTTTACCGACCCGCTCGCGCTTCACGCGATTGAAATGATACAAAACGATCTTGTCGATTCCTACAACGGTGACGCGGATAAAAGGGCAAAAATGCATAACGCGCAGTGTCTCGCGGGAATGGCGTTCTCAAACGCGCTGCTGGGTATCGTTCATTCCATGGCGCATAAGACCGGAGCCGCTTTCTCGGACTATGGCGCTCACATAATTCACGGCGCGGCTAACGCTATGTATCTTCCCAAGGTCATCGCGTTCAACGCCAAAGATGCGAGGGCGTCCTCAAGATACGCGGAAATCGCGGACCGCATGAAGCTCGGCGGTCAGACCGAAAAGGAAAAGGTTTCCCTGCTCATTGAATATCTGAGAGGAATGAATACAAAACTCAATATTCCTCAGTGCATAAAGAACTACAGCGCCGAAGGCTACCCCGCCGAAAACGGATTTGTCCCCGAAAACATATTCAGGGAAAGAGTTCACGACATCGCGGTAAACGCCATAAGCGACGCCTGCACAGGCTCCAATCCCCGTCAGCCCTCTGTCGAGGAAATGGAAAAGCTGCTTTTGTGCTGCTACTATGACAATGAAGTAGATTTCTGATGTTTTCACGGCACGGAGGGTTAATAATGCCTGTGCTTCGGAAAATTTTCTTAAATTAACATTTATAAAAAGGGCGTTGGATTCCGTAAAGGGGTTCATTCGCCCTTTTAATCATATTATCATTAAACATTCGGCGCATCAAATGAAATGTCATTAAGCGCGTCACTTATCCGAGTCCTTATTTTTGTTATTACTTATCATTTCCCTCAACGCGGCAAGCGCGCTGTCAAGACCTCCGACTTCGTCAATAATACCGTATTCCACCGCTTCCCTGCCCTCAATTATCGAGCCTACATCGGTGGCAATCATGTCGGGACGCATCATAAGCTCGTATATCTTATCCTTATCGGCGTGTGAATGTTTGCAAATAAAATCAACGATCCGTTTCTGCATTTCCGAAAAATAAGTGAAACTCTGCGGAACCCCCACTACAAGTCCGTTTATTCTCACGGGATGTATAGTCATAGTCGCGCTTGGGACAATAAAAGACTTTTTTCCGGAAACCGCGAGCGGCACTCCGATCGAATGTCCTCCGCCGAGTACCAGAGAGACCGTGGGCTTCGTCATGGAAGCTATCATCTCCGCGATGGCAAGCCCCGCCTCGACATCTCCTCCCATTGTGTTGAGCAAAACCAGCATACCGTCAATATTGTCATCCTCCTCAACCGATACAAGCATGGGTATTATATGCTCGTACTTGGTGGCTTTCTGCCCCTCGGGAAGAAAATAATGCCCCTCAATCTGCCCGATTATTGACAGGCAGTACACCGACTCCCTCGGGTTTTCCGCCGCCAAGGCTCCGAAATCCTCTATACTGTCCGCATGTCTGTACAGTTCGTCACTGTAGTCCTTGTTATCAGATTTTTTATTTTTGTTTTTTTCACTGCTTTCCATTTTGTCCTCCGCCTGCCGCGTTATATATAAATTCAGATAAAGCATATTTTGCTGTTTGTTTATTAGTATTGACAAGAAAGTTTTATAATATGTTCAAGGATTTATTAAATATTTGTATTTACAATTTGCGACATTTGTGATAAAATAATTATGAATGGGTATATTTATGTTTTTTACATAAATTGCTTACGGTAAATGTGTATGTTTACGGTATTATATATCAATGAAAAAAGGTAAAAATATCAAATTTTTATTATTTTTAAAAAGTGAGGTTTCAGAATCATGGAAAACAAAGTGCTTGTAGAAACATCCGCAAGACACATCCATTTGACAGACCATGCCGTCGCCGTGCTTTACGGAGAGGGCGCGGAATTAACTCCGAAAAAAATGCTTTCTCAGCCGGGGCAGTTTGCCGCGGGAAACGAAAAAATCAAGCTCGTAGGTCCGAAAGGCGAGCTTATGGTAAGCGTTCTCGGTCCTGTGAGAAGCAAAAACCAAGTCGAGCTTTCCTTTACCGACGCCAGAGCGTTGGGACTTAAAGACGTTCCTGTACGCGAATCCGGCGATGTGGCAAACACTCCCGGCATTAAACTTGTAGGTCCCAAGGGTGAACTTGAGATAGCAGAGGGCGTCATAATCGCCAAAAGACACATTCACTTTAATCCCGAACAGGCAGAAGAATTCGGAATTCAGGATAAACAAATCGTAAAAGTAAAAATAAACAGCGAGCGCACCACTGTTTTTGACGATGTGGTCTGCCGCGTTTCCCCAAAATACGACCTCGCAATGCACATAGACACCGACGAATGTAACGCGTGCTGTGCGTTCGGAACGGTTTACGGCGAAGTAATTAAATAATCCTAAAGCGCATCATACATCTGAAAATAAAAATTTAAGGAGCTACCCCGGCAACAATGAAAATTTTATTTCAAGGCGACAGCATAACAGATGCGGGTCGCGACCGAACCGATTGCCATGACATGGGAATGGGATATCCCAAATACGCAAGCGGAATGATCGAGGACTCTTTTCCGGACTGTGAGTTTGAATTTATCAATCTCGGAATAGGCGGAAACAGAACCGAAAATCTGCTTCAAAGGCTGGAAAGCGATGTTATAGATATTAATCCCAACATACTGTCAGTACTGTTGGGCATCAACGATGTGTGGCATCGCTACAGTCCGCAAAAGGTCGATACTTCAGATGAACAGATAGAACACAATTACAATTCTGTTTTATCCAGGATAAAGGAAAAGACAAACGCAAAAATCATTATTCTGTCTCCGTTTTTGCTTGACGCCCCGGAAGTGCAAAACATGAGAGACGAGGTTGACAGAGTGATAGATATAGTAAAAAAGCTTGCTGACAGATACGCCGACGTGTATGTTCCGCTTGACGATATCTTCAGACAGGCTTTATTGACACAGCCGAAACCTCGTTTTTATTCCGACGACGGAGTACACCCGAATGCGGAGGGCGCATGTTTAATAGGCGAAAAATATCTGGAAGCGATCTCTCCTGTCATCAATGAATTTCTCAAAGCAGGAAAAGCTTCAAAACAATCAGTTAATATTAATAAAAGGAGTATATAAATATGAGCAAAGAATTTGACTGCGAATATGCTGCAAGCCTTGAGGTACAGCATATGTGCAAGGTTGCCAAGGGTCCGGACCACGGACCGGCTCCGATACCCGAAGAAGGCAAATGGGTTCAGGCAAAGGAAATCAAAGATATTTCCGCATACACTCACGGAGTAGGCTGGTGCGCTCCCCAGCAGGGCGCCTGCAAGCTTTCCCTCAATGTCAAAAACGGTATCATCGAGGAAGCGCTTGTAGAAACCATCGGATGTTCCGGTATGACGCACTCCGCCGCCATGGCAGCCGAGATTCTCCCCGGCAAGACTATTCTTGAGGCGCTCAACACAGACCTTGTCTGCGACGCCATAAATACCGCTATGCGCGAGCTGTTTTTACAGATCGCTTACGGACGTTCTCAATCCGCTTTTTCCGAGGGCGGTCTTGTAATAGGCGCGGGTCTTGAAGACCTCGGAAAGGGTACGCGCTCCATGGTAGGCACAATGTACGGAACCAAAGCAAAAGGCGTGCGTTATCTGGAAATGACAGAGGGCTACTGCACAAGAATGGCGCTTGACAAGGATGACCAGGTAATAGGATATGAATTTGTTTCACTGGGTAAAATGACAGATTATATAAAGAACGGAATGGAGCCCAATGAGGCATATGAAAAATCAAAAGGTACATACGGAAGATTTGACGACGCCGTAAAGTACATAGATCCGCGCAAAGAATGATTCGGGAGGAATATATTAATGGCAAATTTTGAAGGATACGAAAGACGCGAGGCAAAGATCCTCGGCGTACTCAAAGAATACGGTATTTCCTCTATAGATGAATGTAAGGATATAACTCTCAAATACGGCGTCGACTGCGACGCGATTGTGCGCAGCACTCAGCCTATCTGCTTTGAAAACGCGGTGTGGGCATACACTGTAGGCGCGGCTATCGCCATCAAAAAGGGGTGCAAAAAAGCCTCCGACGCCGCAGCGGCAATCGGAATCGGTCTGCAGTCATTCTGCATTCCCGGCTCTGTCGCCGAAAACCGCAAGGTCGGTCTCGGACACGGAAATCTGGGCGCGATGCTGCTCTCCGAAGAGACAGAGTGCTTCTGTTTTCTCGCGGGACATGAGTCCTTCGCGGCTGCTGAAGGCGCTATTAAAATAGCTCTCAACGCGAACAAGGTAAGAGTAAAGCCCCTTCGCGTAATTCTCAACGGTCTTGGCAAGGACGCCGCGTTTATTATTTCAAGAATCAACGGCTTCACATATGTAAAAACCGAGTTTGACCCCTTTACCGAAACCGTATCGGTTGTAAGCGAGACCCCGTATTCGACAGGTCCGCGCGCAGATGTCAAATGTTACGGAGCCGACAATGTTCCGGAGGGCGTCGCTATAATGAAACTCGAAAACGTAGGAGTTTCCATTACCGGAAACTCCACAAACCCCACCCGCTTCCAGCACCCTGTTGCCGGAACATACAAAAAATGGTGCAATGAAAACGGCGTTAAATACTTCTCTGTCGCTTCCGGCGGAGGTACAGGACGTACCCTTCATCCGGACAATATGGCGGCAGGCCCTTCCTCATACGGCATGACGGATACAATGGGACGTATGCACTCCGACGCGCAGTTTGCAGGCTCGTCTTCCGTGCCCGCGCACGTTGAAATGATGGGACTTATAGGTATGGGCAACAACCCCATGGTAGGAGCTACTGTTGCGGTCGCGGTCGCGATAGAAGAGGCAGGCAAATAAATCTCAGCCAGATACACATAATACACAATATCCGGAGTCGGAAAACGGCTTCGGATTTTTTGTGTTTACGGGTCGCTCTGAGTTTAAATATATATTGTTTTGTACATAATTACTTATTTATTTTCCCGCAAAATTTTAATATATTTAGATTTATCAATTCTGTTTTGGCTTAAATAATGAAGTTTCTTATTTTTTCATAAAGACAAACAGTAATTTTATTTATATAAAGACGTTTTGTTTTGTGCAAATGATAAATATTTTTGGAGCTTTTTACAAAACATCTGAATACATATTTACATTTATTTTTTATTATGTTAAAATATTAAAAACCTGTGAAAATTCACTTTTCCCGCCGTTGAAAAATGTTCGGCAAATCGGACATTAATACATCGGCAAAAACAAACTGTAAGTATAATATGGTAATAAGAAAAGACCAATTTACCTTACAGAATAAAATCACGGAGGTCAGTTTCATGAAGCATGGCAAAACATTTTTAAAAATCGGGCTGTGTTTATGTCTGGTAACAGCCGTTCTGCTGCCGTCCTGTTCGCCCAAGAACGGACCCGAAACCCCGACAGATGCACCCGACTCTTTAAACACCACCGATATGGGTTCGCAAAACCCTCAGGAAAACGAACCGCCATACGAATTTATCAAATACGGAGGTACACAAATGACAGATTATTCCGAATATCTGCCGGATAAGACCATCCCGGAAATTTTAAAGCAAAACGGCGCTGTGGCAATCGCGGCGGAAGCGCTGAAGGCATTCAACGGAAGCGATTTTGTTGACCTGGAGAAAAGCGCCGCCACACGGGACTACCGAACATTGACCATAAACCCGGATATATTATCGGTCATCACCGGTAAAACAGTTTCGTCAGAGGGGACTACACCGTCAGCCGCCGCGGAACAGCTCGGGCTGCAATATATTGAATATGACTCAAGGCTTGTCATTTTTTACAGCGGAGATAAGCCGTTGTTCAATACCGTCGAAGACGTTTACTCTCTTGAGTATCTCTATCTCATGCTTACCGGCGCGTCGGAAGATGAGCTTAAAAACGCCTTTGTCACACTTCCTTCCCTGACTTCAAACAACTCATCCAACTCTACATATTACACGGCCCCTGACCTTGACCTGGGACTTCAGACAACAATATATGACGAACTGACCGGAGGCTCTCAGAATGTGTCTTCGGGACCGGCTATCGTGGCGGGAGAAGGCAAAAATTCAAACAACCATACTCTTGTCAGAGTTTTCAACAATCAACAGGCATGTATTTCTCAGTTTCTGGCGTTTGACCCATCGGTTACGGGCGGAGTGCAGGTGTGCGCGCTGAGTGTTGACAACAACACATATATTGCAACGGCGGCTTATGACAATTCCACGGGTCTTGCCGGAGGCGTGAAAATTTACAGTCCCGACGGAAGTCTCTGGATGGAAGTAAAATCTTCCACTCTGCAAGCTCCCTTTTTAATCGCGACCGGCAAATTTTTATCGGGCTCGGAAGATATACTGCTTATGTGTTCTTCCTCCCCCGACAGCGGCAAAATATATATGGAATTTTATTCACTCACAACCTGTGAACAGCTCAAAAAGCTTGAAATTGACGCAAGTTTCGCGCAGGAAGGCGAGGAAATAGAGATTTCAATACGCCGTAATGCCGACTCGCCCGACAGCATTATACTTTACTTTAAAAATACAAACGCGGCGTATGAGGGCACAGCCGAAACCGAATTTTCGCGTGTAAATGTTTCTCTTCCGGACAATACGGCGGGAGTTTACGCTTCATCGGATAAGAGCAGAATGTATACGGTCACGCTCAAGGAAACCGACAATACCGAAGACCTTTCACTGATTTCATACCTTGACCAGAACGGCACCTGGCAGACAGTTGATGTAGGTCAAAGGGAAAACTATTTTTATACCACGTACAATGACGAGGACGAGGAAGGGTATGTAAGATACGCCTCTTTCCAGCATATAAGAACTGATTTCAGTACCGGCGTAATAACATCGTTCAATGACTCCACGGATGCGGAAACCATATATGAAAAAGTAAACAGCGCGCCGTATTCCGATTGGAATTCCACGGCTTTTGTGAATGAATTTACAAACTCAAGCTCCCGTGTTTATCTTGAACCGTGCTTTTCGCACCGTCTTAACGCGGTTCCGTTTAACAATGCCATAATGAATTACCAAGACGCGCTGACAGGAGAAAACATATATTCTTCAATTGGTAAATCCGGAGAATATGTTCCCTATCTTGAGCTTGACAGTTCTTACCACGTCGGAACATACGCTGACGGTATACTCGAAATGCAGAAGTGGAGGATCTACCCTCTCCGTTCTTTCCTGCAAAGAGTTTCCGCGGAATTCCGGGGTGACAACGGCAATCCCGAAAAACTTGTAGGTATATCCCCTGTCCATGAGCACGAGATAAACGTCGCGGGATCTGTGGGAGATTATAACCTGTATATGATAGAAGGATTCAGAAACTATCTGCTCGGTCTTTACGGAACAGTGGAGAATATCAACGCGCGGTTCGGAACAAGCTTTGCCGACATATCGGAAATTGACGCTCCCAGAGACGGCGCCCTCGGTGACCGCGGCGAGTGGGATAAATATGACGGAGACTTTTTCTCACAATGGGCTCTCTACAACCGGTACATTGTCAATAAGCGAATATTCGAAGCCTATCGTGAAGCCTTGCTGGCGGGATTTCCTCCCGAGTCGATCTCCGCGCATCAGATACCTGAAGGCGACGCAATTTCAGGATTTCTGGGGCAGGCTGACACGAGACTTTCACCCGTTGACGCAGTCCTGTCGAGCGGAACGGCATACGGAGGCACCAGATACGCTTCCTTTATGCAGGACAAGAACAATTTCCACGCTTTGGCGTCGGGCGCCGGTCACAGGTCTATAGTCCTTGGCGAATACTGCTCAATGAGCACAAGTTATCTGAACGCATACAGACAGCTTAAATATCTGTGGCAAAACGGAACCAGAATGATACATTTCATTACGTTTAACGACCAACAGCAGGCGGCTGAAAAAAAGGCGGTTGACAAACTCGCGAGCGAAAACAACCTCCCCCGTCCGGGATACACGGGCGGAAGCGAAAGCATACTCGGAATATCTCAGAACGGAAAGACATATGACATAGTGCAGGTAGGTCAGGGCGAGGACAGAGAAGGTCTGCTCAAATCGGTCAACACCGACGGCACATGGGAAGGAACCGTTTACCTTGTTCCCTTCCATTCGCATGTTGACATTCAGAAGATTGAAAGCTTCTCAACTATATCGGATAATTGCAGCACCACGGGAAAAATCGAAGGACTTATGCACGGGGACCAGGTGGAAATCACTCTGCTTGCGAAATCGGAATCGGGCAACGGCAAAATAAAAATAGAAGTTTTCAATGACGGATACATTATTGAAGACGCCTGCGTCGAATATACCGTCGGCACGGAACTGAGTGAGTACAGATATGTGCTCTCAAACCAGATAACACCCGAAAGCATTGAGATTAAGGTCACGTTCGAGGGTGATACCGAAGCCGAAAACCTTTGCGCTACCGTTCAAAAAGAATCCGTCGCGCGCAAATATTTCGACGATGACAAGAAGCTGTACGAAAAATCCGTGACCCATGTCGGCGGCGTTAATTTTGATATACTTGACTTTGATATGAGAGCGTAACCGAAAAAAAGTCACTGAGCTTATAGCATTTAGCCGTATGATTTATATGACTTTTTGGCATTAGCGCATATTGTTACATTACAATATAAAACCATACTGACAACCATAAGAAAATATCATAATGTGGGGTGAAAGCGCTTCTTGCTTTCACCCTATTATCTGACACACAATCAGATACAGACCGCGGGAATTTTATCGGCGGCGAGCAGAAGCATGTTTTTTCGGATTGTTTACTATCAGGCGGTGTAAAAATGAAAATTATTAATACATATGAGAGCATTTTAAAATATTTTCCATCAGGTAAATTTGACATATCGACATGGAAATCTTATATAAGTGAAGTTTCTCTCAACTTATTGGAAAAATGTGAACAGGACAGCGCGGAATATGATTTAGATAAAGATGTAATTCCGGTTATCAACAATGCTTTGAATCAGAAAGATAAAATGCAAATCGTAAACAGTTCGTTTACTACTATAAGTGATGTATTACCTGATAATATGCATAATCTTTTTGACAGTGATATTGAATTGGATATTATTCTGTACCTTGGTTTATGTAATGGAGCAGGTTGGGCGACAACGCTTAATAATAAAAATACTATTTTACTTGGAATAGAAAAAATAATTGAACTTAATTGGTATGATATAGACTCAATGCAAGGTTTGATTTTTCACGAAATCGGTCATATTTGGCACAAAACATATGGTAATTTTTATTATAATGCCGCTTCTATAAAAGAAAAGTCAATCCGGCAGTTATATCAGGAAGGTATAGCGATGGTATGCGAGCAGATTTTATGCAATGACAATAATTACTTTCATCAAAATAAAAACGGGTGGCTTGATTGGTGTCAGAAAAACGAAATATCAATTAAAAAAGAATACCTTAATCGGTTGAACAATAAAGTCAGCACACAAGATTTTTTTGGAGATTGGTGTGATTATCAAGGTCATTCGGATGTGGGTTATTATTTGGGGTGTATATTTATTAAATATTTACAACAAAAATATTCCCTGATTGAAATTGCAAACCTGTCTTGTAATACAATACTAAACGAATTTGAAATATTCGCCGGATGATTTTATTTCACATTCGCATATTTTTTCAAAAGGAAACTCGGTGTAAAACTCCGCAAACGGCGAAATCTTCCCTTTACGGTGTAAAAAATACATATCTGTCGTATTGATATATACGTATAAACACCATTAATCAGAATCAAATCAAAGAAACCACACTGTGAGCCGCAAGCAAAATTCCAAGCAAAGACAGCGCAACCGGTATTACATACGACGAGATTTTACCGAGTAAATTTTCAATTTTTTTGATAAGAGCGGTACCGCGCAGCTTATTGTATCCGAAGTACAGCAAAATCAACGGCAAAACATAGATAAAAGTATATAAAAAAGTAAATCCCAATACATAAGGGAAGTCAAAGTCATAACCTGCAAGCATTGCCAAAAATCCAAAATACGGAAGCGCGCTTGTCAGTTCCACTCCGCAGAAAATAATTCCCAGTATGAACAGTGAAAACCGGGTAATACGCGCGGGAGTCTTAGCGCGCTCCTCCTGTGAAGAAACTTCGGCACAGCGCTTGGTCTTTATAATAAGTCGGACGCCCAACAAAAGAAACAAAATTCCTCCGGTCAATTCAGTCACGTACAAGAGCAGCGGATAGATTCGCGCCAATGTACCAAAAAGACGAGAAATCCATTCCGCAATACCGTAATAAACGGCAAGACCCATACATAAATTTGTGATCCCCATTCCGAGAATAAAAAACAAAACATGCCTTTTGTTCTTCACCATTGTCTGCAACAAAATCTGCTGCGCAACGGCCGACGGATTGAGGCTGTCAAAAAAGCTTGCGGTAATCGCGGTACCCACAATAATCCAATACATAAAATCCTCCTGCAATAAAAAATAAGCGTTAAAATTATACCGCAAAGACCTATGGTATAATTTTAACGCTTTTGCCTGTCCGGTGACAGGTTTAACACATATTAAATTTTTGAACTGTCTCAGTTCTTGGAAACAATATCTTCCTTGACCTTGGAAGCCTTTCCTACTCTTCCGCGCAGATAATAAAGTTTAGCGCGTCTTACCTTACCCTTTCGGATAACGTCAACCTTAACGACATTCGGAGAATGCAACGGAAATGTTTTTTCCACTCCGCAACCGTAAGTAATTCTTCTCACGGTAAAGGTAGAAGAAATTCCCCCGTCGTGCTTTGCGATAACCGTACCTTCGTACATCTGGATTCTTTCTCTTGTGCCCTCAACTATCTTGTTGTGAACTCTGACCGTATCACCGATGCTGAACTGAGGTACCTCCTCTTTCAATTGCTCGTTTGTAAAAGCCTTAATTAAATCCATAACGGCCCTCCTTATAAATCCGGATGTTCATGCGAGCATAGCAGCGGACCACCCTTATTTTAAATCATTTCTTAAACTGTTTTAAATACATATTGATAAAGACGTAAAAAACAGATTAACACACAACGATAATTATATCATATAAACCGCAAAAATGCAAGCATATATTCAAAAAAATTATTAATACACTGTAAATTATGCGGATTTTCTCGATTTCAATGTAGTAATCACATCTTTTATTCCCACATATATGTCCCTCAGATTGTAAGCCAGACATATAAGCAATATAATAACCGAAACCACGATTCCGTAAATATTTCCGCCGTATGCGGTCATTACGACCGACAAAACGCATATAAGAACGGTATTTATAATAATTTTAAGCGGATAAATTTTAAACGGAATGAATCTGTGCATTGTAATCGCCCTTACAAAGAATACCAAAAAATAACTTATAAAGGTGGCTATCGAAGCTCCCATCGCGCCCCACTTAGGTATCATAATAAGGTTGAGAACTATATTTATCAGCGCTCCGAAAAAAGCGGTAAAAAATGACATTCCGGTTCTTTTGACGGTAAAATAAGCCGAGCCGAAAAAAGTATCCAAAGCGGTAAATACCGTAGCCGCCGAAAGCACAGGCACATATACCCACGCGGAATAATAACTGTCCGCAAACAAAATCATTGACAAGAGAGGTGAAGCTACAGCGATACATGCCCCTCCCATAAACATAATCGCCTGATAATATCTGAACACACGCGAATAAAATTTCGTACATTCCTCAATATCGTCTGACTCCGAGACGGCGGACAATTTCCACGCGTCATTGAAAATCACGACTACATATGTCAAAAGTGTAGGTATTTTATAAGCGACAGAGTACAGTCCGTTAACCTCGTCAGAACAAATATATGCCACAAGATACCTGTCAGACACGCCGGTAATCCACCAGAATACCGTTGACGGTATAAGCGGCAGGCAGAATCTCATAAGCTCCTTTATAATCGTGAAGTTAATCTTTGAAGGTTTAAAAGCTCTGTATAGTCCCGCCACAAAAAAGACAAAAACAGCGCTCGCGAAGTCAGCCACGGCGACCGAAAGGACATAGCCCGTAACTCCCATATCCCATAACGCGAGAAACAATATATTCAAAAGCACTATAAGAATGGTATTCAGCACTCCCTGAATAGCGAAAAGCTTGCTTTTCCCTATCGCGCATACATACTGTGAACACACCGAGTGTATATTTGAAGCCAAAACATACAGTACAATCAGCCAAACATACGGTGAAAAATAATCAAACAATGCCAAAAGAGGCGACAGTGCCAAAAAAACCGCGCTCCCGGCAAGCATGATAACCGTTCCGTTTGTGAAAAAAGCTTCTTTGTCCGACTGACGCATCGCCGCGCCCCTGAATATTCCCTCACTTACGCCCAGACACGCTATCGGAATAATAAGATTGCATAAATTTGTTATGAGGTCTGCCGAACTGTATTCGGCGCTTGACAGGCAGGAAGTGTAAAACGGCAGCATGAACAATACAATAAGCTTTGAAATAAATTTCCCGGCTGTAAATATCGCCGTATTTGAAAACAGCTTTGTATACTTGCTTTTCATATATATTTACATACCTTTCCAATAAGCTTTTTGCATCCTAAAGGCAGACCGAGGTTTTACATCTTTTTTTATTTATACATTCAAATGGCTGTCAGTATCCGTATCTTCCAAATTATTAAGACTTACAACCGGTCAGTCATCCATCTCCCAGTTATGATATACCTCCATTACATCGTCGTCCTCCTCAAGCTTCTCAATGAGCAGATTCATAAATTTTTTATCATCTTCATTGTCAAGCTTAACCGTAGTGGTGGGAATTTTGGATTTTTCGGCAGAGGCAAATTCATATCCGGCAGTTTTCAGCGCGTCCGCTATATCGTAAACATCATCCGGTTCGGTATATATTTCATACACACCGTCTTCTCCGGAAAAATCCTCCGCACCGGCTTCCAGCGCGGTTTCCATAAGCTTGTCCTCGTCAATTTCTCCGTCCTCGTCGGTTATTATTATAACCCCTTTATCCTCAAACATGAATCCGACGCAGCCGCTCTGTCCCATGTTTCCGTGATACTTTGAGAAATACGCCCTTATGTTTCCGGCAGTTCTGTTTCTGTTGTCGGTCGTGGCTTCAACAATAACAGCCACTCCCGCGGGTCCGTACCCTTCGTACACTACCTCCTCGTATGACTCGCCGGTCCCGCCCAATGCCTTTTTAATGGTTCTTTCTATATTGTCGCTCGGAACATTGTTGGCTTTGGCTTTCTGAATAAGATCCCTGAGCTTTGAATTGGACGCGGGATCTCCGCCGCCCTCTTTAACCGCAATGGTTATTTCCTTTCCTATTTTTGTAAAAACCTTCGCTCTCTGTGAGTCGGTTTTTTCTTTCTTATGCTTGATATTCGCCCATTTACTATGTCCTGACATTTATTTCCTCCTGTAATTCAAATAACATTAGTAAGTTTAATTCCAAAATCAAATCTTCTCCGTCTTTTTCAGACATATCAGCCCGAACGCGCTGCCCAGCACATACTTCACAGCTTCGGTAATCTTTATTCTTGTATACCTTACGTCTTCATCCTCAGCCGAAAGTATCTGACAATTATGATAAAAGCGGTTAAAGGCGGCGGCGATGTCAAGTATAAATCTGGCAATCACGGACGGTTCATAATCTCTTATTGCCGCAAGTACTTTTTCCTCATATTGACAAAGAATCTTCAAAAGCGCCGACTCTTCCTCACATGTAATCTTTAATTTTCCTTTGCCGGACTCTCCCGCTTTCTCAAGAACCGAACATGCGCGGGCATAAGTATACTGTACATACGGTCCGGTGTTCCCGTCAAAGCTGAGCGCCTCTTCAAGAACAAAATTTATGTCCTTTATCCTGTTATTGGAAAGGTAATAGAACACCACCGCGCCGACTCCGACCGCTTCGGCAATGTCATCCCGGCCGCGAAGATCGGGATTTTTTTCCTCCATAATTGAAGTAACCTTCTCTATCGCAAGCGCAAAAAGGTCCTTTAACAGAACCACATTTCCGGTACGTGTCGCAAGCTTTTCCCCGTTGATACTTACGGTACCGTACGGAACATGCACCAATTCATCATACCAATCATATCCCATCAGCTCTATGACCTTAAACAGCTGTCTGAAATGCAGTATCTGCTGATTGCTGGTTACATATATTGACTTGTCAAAATGATATGTTTGTTTTCTGTACACCGCCGCGGCGATATCTCGCGTAGTGTAAAGCGTGGAGCCGTCGCTTTTAAGCACCAGAAACGGAGGCATATCATATTTTGAAAGGTCGACTATTGAGGCTCCGTCATCTGTTTTAAGCAAGCCTTTCTCTTTCAGCGCCTCAATCTGAGCCGGCATTTTATCCACATAAAAGCTCTCTCCGTTGTAGCTGTCAAATTCAATTCCGAGCTGCTTATATGTTTTTTCATATTCCTTAAGGCTCATTTCCACAAACCACTTCCACAGCTTCAGGTTTTCCTCGTCTCCGGTTTCCATTTTGTGAAACTCGTCTCTGGAAAGCTGCGCAAGGTCGTCTCTCGGGGGTATTCCTTTTTCCGGATTTCCCTTTATTTCGTTGTTGATGCGAACATACAGCTCGACGAGTTTGTCGATTCCACCCGCTTCTATCTCCTCTTTGTTGCCCCATAAACGGTATGCCACTATAAGCTTTCCGAACTGAGTGCCCCAATCACCCAGATAATTTATGCCTATGCATTTGTAACCCGCAAACTCATGCAGCTTTTTAAGCGAGTGTCCTATAACGGTAGTTCCGAGATGCCCTATGTGGAAAGGCTTAGCGACATTCGGGGAGGAATAATCCAACACCACTGTTTTTCCCTCACCCAACTTTGGCGCGCCGTAATTTTCCTTTTGTTCAAGAATCTGCGGCAGAACATTATCGCATAGATAGCTGTCCGAAATCTTTATATTGAGATACCCGTTGACCGCTTCCGCTTTTTCAATACAGCCTCCCGCAAGCTTTTCAGCCAGACTGCCGGCAATAAGCGCGGGCGAGCGTCTGAGCGTTTTCGACAGCTTAAAGCAAGGAAACGCCAGATCCCCCATTGACGTATCGGGTGGATATTCAAGCATTTGCGCGACATCCGCGGGCTTTAAATCCGCGTCTTCATTCAAAAGCTTAACAAGCCCGCAAATTTTTTCCGCCACCGACAACTTTATTTTCAACATCTCTTTATACTCCCCCAAATCTACTCGTAAAATATACACAAGCCGCGGTATATAACAAGTCAAATGATATTTGTCAATATTCTTAAAGCTATAATACCTTAAATTGAGTTCTTTATGCTGTATACATTCAATCTTAAGATACAACTTGGACAGTTTTGCCCCGCAAAACTGCGGCATACAGCACGCGGAACAGAATTTACTTGATTTCTTCACGCTGTATACATTAAATCTTAAGATACAACTTGGACAGTTTTACGACAGTAAAACTGCCGCATACAGCACGCGGAACGGAATTTACTTGATTTCTTCACGCTGTATGCAACACGCTTGTATACATTATACCATATTTTCGGCTTTTTTTCAATACTGACACCGCGCCTCACTTTACAAAATTAAACAATCCACAGACTGACTACACGGCAATACTGCACAAAACGGCGTCCGTAAACTTTAAAATATCATTTTTATCAACCAAAAGCTGAGCTCCTCTGATTCCCGCGCTCACGGTTATCTTCTCGCAATTCTCCACCGAACTGTCAAAAAATACCGGGAATTTTTTCTTCATTCCCACAGGAGAGCATCCGCCCCGTACATACCCCGTGACAGAAAGCAAATCCTTGACATGAAGCGGCTCAATCCTTTTATTGCCGGTCGCGGATGCCGCGGCTTTCATATCTATCTCACGGTCAACCGGAAGACAAAACACACAATATCCGGTCTTATCGCCCTTTGCCACAATGGTTTTAAAAACCATGCCGTAAGGAAGAGACAAACTGTCCGCGATATGAACCCCCGAAAGATCGTTCTCATCCACCTCATACTCTATGACCTCATAATGTATTTTTGCCGTGTCAAGCATACGCATTGCATTTGTCTTTATTTTTTTCATTTTAATCTCAATCTCCATGCCGCCACCGGCGGCGCAAACAGAATTTTTCAGTTTCACAAAGTGAAACAATTCACAAAGTGAAACAATTCACAAAGTGAAACAATTCACAAAGTGATACAATTCGCAGAGGCGAAACAATTTTGCAAAGCAAAATAATATGCAAAGCGAAACAATAAGCGTTCGGCTTATTCAAAAATTTATGCGTGAAATCATATATACTTTAATGCTAAATATAAAGTAAAACTTAAATTCAGTTAGAGTCCGACAAAAGCTGCCTTGCCGCTTCTCTTTGCGCCTCGGTTATTTTTATTCCGCCGAGAATCCTCGCCGTTTCCTCTATTCGCCCCTCATAGTCAAGCCGCTTCACCGTGGTCTGAGCCCTTCCGTCCGTTACGTTCTTCTGTATAAGATAATGCTCGTCGGCAAGAGTGGCAATCTGCGCCGAATGCGTCACGCATATAACCTGCACATTCTTTGATATATTCTTAAGCATCAATCCCATTTTGCGCGAAGTTTTACCAGAAATTCCGGTATCTATCTCATCGTATACCGTGCATCCCGCGCTGTCTTTTTCATTCATTACATTTCTCAAAGCCAGAGTCACCCTGGACAATTCGCCGCCTGACGCCACGCTGTCCATTGTCTTAAGTTCCTCTCCCGGATTTGCGGCAATCATAAAATCAACTCTGTCTCCTCCCGAAGCTCCGAGCTGCCCCGAAGACTCCACCGAAATTTCAAAATTGACCTTGGGCATGTCAAGGAATTTCAAAACCTCAAGCACCTTTTCGGTGGCGTCCTTTGCCGCCTCTTTTCTCAGACCGCTCAATTGTCCGGCATATATTTGCGCCTGCTTTTCAATAATGTTTATTTTTTCCCCGCACTGAGCGGCAATGCTGTCCAGATTTTCAATTTCGTCAAGCCTTTGAGCCGCCTGATTGCGAAAGTCCAATATTTCCTTGATATTCTGACCGTATCTTCTTTTAAGCGACGAAATAGCCTCAAGCCTTGATTCGATTCTGTCAATCCTTTCTGTAGGGTCTTTGTCCGAGTCGTCCTCAAACTCCTTTATTTTCTCCGCCAAATCCGTAACCTCATAGCTCATATCCAAAAGTCTTTCCGCTATAGGCGCCAACTCCGGAACCACAGAAGAAAGCTGCCCGACGGAAGAAGAAGCCCGCGCAAGCAAAAAAGAAGCCGCTCCTCCCTTTTCCGCCCCGTGCAATATTTTATATGAGAAAGCGACCTGCTTGTTGATCTTCTCGATGCTTCCGAGCTTCTTTTTTTCCTCCTCAAGCACTTCTTCCTCACCGGGACGCAGCTTTTTGGAGTCAATATCCCTTATCTGATATTCAAGCATGTCTTTTTCTCTCCTCAGCGAGGCGTCGTTCTGCTTTATCTGCTCAAGTTTATTTTTATAAGTCTGAAGCTCGGTATACGAGGAACTGTATTTATCGAAAACCTCACTGTCACCGGCAAAGGAATCAAGCATAGACGTACAGACCTCCCCCGTATATCTAACCCTCGCGTCATCCTGCCCGCATACCGAAACAAGACTTTTTCCTATCTGTCTTAACAGACCTTTTGTAACACTCTTTCCGTTTGCACGGATATTGCTTCTTCCGTCCGGGAAAATACTGAAGCTGAGCACAAGCTCACCGTCCTCGGTATTACACCCAAAATCCGAGAGCAATAACCTCACATTCTCGGGAATCCGGTCAAAAACCGCCTCAACGGTCGCGGATTCTTCCCCCGCGCGCACCATGTCCTTTGAAGCGCGCGCTCCGCATACAAGATTGAGGCAATCTATTATCACGGATTTTCCGGCTCCGGTTTCACCGGTAAGCACAGTCAAGCCTTCGCCGAAATTGACGGTAACATCTTTTATTACCGCGACATTTTCAATATGCAGAGTTTCAAGCATTATTAATCTCCCATGTCAAAAGTGATTCGCAAAAACCGTAAAAACCGATATCTCTCAAAAACAATAAATTTTTACCGTATCAATAAAAAGGCGCGCGCGCCTTTATTTTTTCACTCGCCTAGACAATTCCACCGTGCGCGATTGACCGACCCAAAGCGGCACTCAATCAAAAAGTTTTCAGGTTAAATACCGGAAAGAATATCTCTCATATTTGCCCCCACATGTCTCGCGGTCTCACTGTCGGCGGCGACGATAATTATAGTGTCGTCACCCGCGACACAGCCGAGAATTCCCGGAATTGAGTGGCGGTCGATTTCAACAGCCACAGCGTCCGACATACCCGGAGATGTCTTTAAAACAATTATGTTCTGAGCAAAATCAACGCTTAAAACCGCGTCTACTACCGCGTTTCCCAGACCTCCCTCTCGCTTCCTGTCCCGCTCCGACGAATGCGCCCTTGTATATTTATATACACCCTGAGGAGTTGTTATCTTTATCAGGTCGAGCTCGCGTATATCCCTCGAAACAGTTGCCTGCGTGACGTGAAAATTTTCCTTCTGCAAATACTCTATCAATTCATCCTGAGTTTCCACATTATATTGTGATATAATTTCAATTATTTTCTGCTGTCTGCTTTTTTTCATTTTAACATTAATACCTCAACACCGGTCTTTTATAATTTCAAGAATGTGCCAAAATCCATCATCAGCGTGCCCTGCGCAACATAAGTAAGACTATTCGCTTTACTCTTTCCCGCCTTTTGAAAAAGGCGGGCGAAAACTTTCCGTCATTTTAACAGCGCTGTTCCACAGTCAGCCGGCGGGAAATTGTATCTCCAACGGAAATCAAGTGCCGTCGCCAAAATCTCAATTCAGTTTATATTCACACAGTCTATTTTTCGTTCATTTTTTGTCTGAGCTTAATATAAAATCCGCTTTTTTTGAGCTTGATAAATTTTGTATGTAACGGAGATCTCGAAATGCGAACGTGTTCACCGCGGTAAAGCTCAAAATTTGCTCTGCCGTCCAAAGTAAGATAAAGCATTTTTTCCCTTTGACACACGTTTTTAATAGTAAGCACGGCGCTGTCCGGAAAAATGAGAGGCTTTGCCGAAAGCGAATGGGGACAGATAGGTGTAACGCAAAAACA
>CASEEB010000046.1 GCA_949286815.1 uncultured Eubacteriales bacterium
GCCGGGGCGCTTTTGTCCTGTGTGGGAAGCGGGCGTGAAAACCGCCGCCCGCTGTCAGAGTTTACCGGCGGCAAAGTCTTTCGGGTTGACGCGGTCGTAAACGATAATTATTGGAGCGTATCGTCACTCATTCCCTTTTCCATGCTTGAACAGGTATACGGAATCGACAAAAGTATTTTCAAATCGGGATATTGTTTCAGCGGAAATTTTTACAAATGCGGCGACAATACGCAAATACCGCATTACGGTTCCTGGAACCGGGTGCTTGCCGAAAAACCGGATTTCCACAGACCCGAGTGCTTCGGCAAGTTAATAATCGAATAAACCGAAACAAAAAAGGGCAGTCTCAAATTGATTTCTTGAGAAAAGTCCCGCAAAAAAACAAAAAACCAAGGTCGATGAATCGTGTGGCCTTGGTTTTTTATTTGGACTGCACAAGATATTCACAGTTTGTTAGTTAATGCTATAAGACATCATTTCATCTTTTCGCTGATTCCGCACATTTTAACGTGGGTTCAAAAGTCAGCTCTGTATTTTGGGATGATACAGGGTGTCAATTTCATGTATAAGCCCCTTCGGTATACCGCGTGGACTCCGCACCGAATACACTCCATGTGCTCTCAACATATCTATACCGATGCTTATCCCGTCATAGCGTTCCGAAAGCTTAAGGCGCATCGCGCGATCAATTCTGATGTTCTCATCCTTATACCTATACGGAATATTGACTTCAACCACACTGCACTTATATCTGATCGCGGAGACCGGAGCGCCGACATAAATATAAACCGTATCTCCGACAACAATATTATTGCTTTGCTTCCATATTATAATACCGTCCGGACTTTCCGAAAATCCGCTATCCACATCATAGTATCGGGGATTTGCCGGTATTACCCAATCTCTGTTTTCGGTACGGGTTTTACCGGGAGTTTTGCGGCTTGATGTAAGCTCAAAGCTCATTTTCAAAAGCGATAAAATCAAGCCGATTTCCACCGAACCGTCCAGAAGTACCGTAATCCAATTTGCTTTGTCCATATGGTAAGCCGGTAATATTCCCTTCTCCGAAAGCATCTCTCCACCGACAATAGGATCGCACTTAATCACTATTATATCAGTATACCCGTCTTCCGAAAAACCGAGTTTTTTTCTCTGCGCTTCCATAACGACCGCATACCATTTTTTATTATCCGAATGACGGAGCACGGCGTATTCGGGAAACTTACGCCACAGATATTCCGGTTTTGTTCCGTACTCTTCCTCCGCAAAATGAAGAATATCGGCACGAAAAGAAATTTTATTAACTTCGCTCATATTAAATCCACCTCTCACCGGTACACAGATTCAAATAAGGGGCAAATCCCCGTCATTCAACGTTTTCAGTGGGAGATTGTATCTCCCCTCTTAAAAAATCAAGTTGCTAGACATCTTAATTTAGTTATATTTGCCGCATCAAAAATAAGTATAATGCAAATAACGCCTAAAGTCAATAGCAAAGTGTTTTTCTATCAATATATAAAAATAACACAAAAAGCCGTTCATTCAGGATGTTCGGCAATTTGTGTCATCTCAGTTTTATCAGCATATAACTTCCGGTTTTTGTCATCAGTCAGAATCACGCGACTCCTAAAAGCTCTGATACTGTCATTTCCAGAATTTCCGCCAGCTCATCAAGTATAGATATATCAGGGCATGAGATTCCTCTTTCCCACTTCGATACCGCCTGTGCGGTAACGCCCACTCTCACGGCAAGTTCCCCCTGTGTCATACCTATGTTTTTACGTTTGTCGGCAATTCTTCTGCACATTTTTAAAGTATTAATCAAAGCAGCACTCCTTAATCCCTTAATCCTCCGAAGTAAAAAAATTAAACCATGCTTTTTACCCGGAAAGGCGCATCACTGCAATAATGCGCCCGATGTCAAGGACAAACGCCGCTAAGAGCGGAAGTTCAAAAGGACTCTGCTCCCGAGGCGAATTTGCAGTATCCTGAGTTTATATCTCTAATCAAAACAAACACCTCCCTTAATTCAGATTCCCGAAAACGATAATACCATAATCGGTATGTTTATATTATCACATTTCAAAATATTTGTCAATAAACTTTCGGTTTAATTTACGGCGAAATTTTAACATGTCCGATCAACCAAAAAGTTTCCGGTTTTTTATAAACACAAAAACTCAATCACGAAAAAGCAAATCCGACATATGATATTTGATATAACGCAAAAATCAATATAATATTTATTTTTCAATTATTTGTTTTTATTTGTCGTTTTTTGACTTGACACAATTTTACAAAATTCTACTCTGATTTTGAAATTGTTGTATAATTTTCTCGCCATTTTATTTAATTTTTTGTAAATTTGGTAGAATTGAAAAAATATTACTTGCCAAAACCCAAAATATGTGTTAAAATAATGCCAAAGAAATTTGATATTGCCGGAACTCAGGCTGTAGACCGACTATCCTATGCGGTAACGGATAAGTATAAAACAAAAAAAAACGAACGGAGCGCTGTGCTTCTTTTGGGTTTAAGGCGGTCTGAAGTTCTGACATAACAATATTTCTTAAATGTCATTTAACTTATAAAAACTTACAGAAAGGAATGTTTTTATGAAAAAGTTACTTATCTGTGCTTCTCTTTTGCTCGTGTTGGTGCTTGCGGTTGTCGCGTGCAACAACGAAAGCAATGAGGGCACGACGACAGACGGAACTACCGACGCGGTAACCGAGGACAATACCGAAGCTCCCACTACCGGCGCCGAAGAAACCACCGCCGAAGAAACCACAAACGAAGAAACCACAAACGAAGAGACGACTGCCGAAGAAACCACTCCCGAGGAAACCACTCCCGCCGAGACAGAGCCCGAGTATTATGAGCTTGAGGACGAAAGAGTCGGCAATACAGGAAGCGCTGTAGATTCCGCGATCGTCAACAACGCGGACGCGACCGCTGCGGACAACAAGATCGATATCGCCGCAGGCACCGACCGCGTAAACGTAGGTATCCGCGGATGGGTAGGATTCAGTCAGGCTATCGAGTCGTTCGGTTACAGGATTGACGAGGAAGAACCCGTATTGAGCGAGGACTTTATCGCGGCATTTGACAGTGACGCGGACGCGGATGCCATTGCGGCAGCAGGCGGCGAAAACGCGCTTCGCTTCAGGATCCTTGTTCCCGCGCTTGACCTTGAGGACGGCGAACATCAGATAAGTTTCCTGGTTGAACTCGCAGACGGCAAGAAAGTTATTTTAGCTACATACACCGTTACTCTTTCCGACTACGCCGCCAAAGATGACGCGGATACCGGTTTAAAGAACTGGGCCGGTGATACCTTCTACTTCAACGGAGAAATGTATTTCGACACGGACGGTGATTTTGCAACCAAGCTTGAGGCGCAAGGTAATATAGTACCGGTTGAACCCGGAGAAAAGCACGACAGCTGCGCTACACGCGGTTGGATCGGATTTGACCAGCCTATTAAAGAATTCGGTTACCGCATAAATTACGGAACACCTGTATTCGGTGACTTCAAGGTAGCTACAGAAGATGGCGTATTGACCGACGGAAACGCCGGACAGTACGGTTCAAGATTCCAGATAGAAATCCCGCTTGCAGACCTCACCCCCGGAGATTACAAGATATTCTCCATTGTGAAGCTTGAAGACGACTCCATTATTATAATCCATGAATTCACTCTTTCCATAAAGACTTATGAAGTAACCGACGAAACATGGCATACCTCCGTTGACTTTGTAAACGGCAAGGGTCCCGATGGCACCAGTCACTACAGCGGAATGGGCGCAAACTCGGACAATCACGAGAGCATTCTTACAAACTCTGTTCCTACGGGTGATAACGGTGTTCTCTCCATAAGAGGATGGTGTGTAACTACAGGCGGAATCTCCAAGTATGTATATAGTCTGGACGGAGGTCTCACATGGAATGACTGCGCCGCTACAGGATACGGAGACCTTAGCGACCCCAATATTGAAGCTGTTGCTGACAGCAAAAATCTTACGGATTATAAGAAAAACGCCGTATTCAGCGAGCTTGCTGTTGATCTTTCCGCATATGCGGGTCAGAAAGTCACAGTAACATTCGCGGCTGTCCGTGCCGCAGACAATACAATATG
>CASEEB010000047.1 GCA_949286815.1 uncultured Eubacteriales bacterium
TCGTCTTTCCAAAGACTTGCCGACAATGTCGCGAAGATCGCGGCGGGGCGCAGAAACACCTTTTATACAGACAATGACGGAAAATTGTACGCGTTGGGCGACAACAGGTGGAACAAGGTGCACACGGGGTCTGTCGGGGATATGGTAACGCCGTATCTTGTGACAGAGGATGTGAAGAATGTCTTTGGCGGCGAGCATCAGACGCTTGTACTGAAGAACGACGGAACGCTTTACTATGTCGGTTGGAGAAGATTTGACAGCTTTGAACAGACCGAGAGTCAGCCCGACTGTCCCAACGGGGTGCTTTACAAGGTCTGTGAGAATGTAACCGACGCGGAGATACAGGACTCCCATATCGTGGCTCTGCTTGAGGACGGAAGCGTCTTCGGATACGGGCTCAACACATACGGTCAGATAAAACCCGGAGGGCAGGGGAGCGTGGTCGGAAGCGCGGAGAAAATAACCGACGGAGCCGTAAGCGTCGCGGCAGGGTCGGGATTTACCGCGGTGCTGAAACGTGACGGCAGCATTGTGACTTACGGGTCAAACAACGCCGGTCAGGCGGGAAACGGACAAATGTCGCAGAATGTGGACGGCGCGACGGCGATTTTTGACTGATTTATTGTTTTGGATCCGTTATTAAATATACGCAATCAAAAACCCCATATTTTCAACCGTCAGACGCGGTCGGAATATGGGGTTTTCCGTATTGTTATTTTTTCTTTTTCGGCGGTTTGTATTTTTTGAGCGCTTTTGCCTTTTTGACTTTCTTGTCCTTTTTGAGCAGGACCGTGCCGGTCTTTTTGTCTATCTTATAATTTTTCTTGTATTTCTTGTTCTTTTTCTTGTTGTATTGTTTGCGTATTTCGTTTATCTGAGCCAATTTAACCGAGATTTTTTCGGCTTTGTCCAAGATATTGTATATCCTTTCGTTGATGTCCGGCTTTTCGGATTTACGGGGGCTTTTTTTTGTGTCCTGTGAGTTTTTTTCCACAATGTATATATTGTATTGGGTACAATTACGGGAGTTTTGTCCGTGTTTTCTCATTTTCATACACCTCCGTTGTTTTTGTCAAGAATTATCAGTTCTTTGAGCGCGGCGACTGCTACCTCAATGGCGTCCTCGGTATTGTGGCATTCGTCAAGTCCTCCCGGCAATGAGGCGTTTGCTCTTTCCTGATTCCAGACCGTACAGAAAACCGAGCCGCATCTGACGCCAAGGTATGACGCCACCGTAAACAGAGCCGCAGATTCCATTTCACTGGCAAGCACGCCGAGTTTTTTCCACGCGTTCCATTTAAAGAGCAGCTCGTCTCTCACGGGCATTTTCTCCGGACTGTGCTGACCGTAAAAGGAGTCCTTAGCCTGAACTATGCCGACATGCGTTATCTTTCTGAGCTTTTTGGCGGCGGAGCACAGCGCGAACAACACCTCCGTGTCGGGAACGGCGGGGAATTCAATGGGGGCGTATTCACGGGACGTTCCGTCCTGTCTCACGGCTCCGGAGGCTATAACCAGATTGCCGGCTCTCACTTTTTCGCTGATTCCCCCGCAGGTGCCTACACGGATAAAGGTATCCGCGCCGCAGGCTGAAAGTTCTTCCATGGCGATAGCTGCCGAGGGGCCGCCTATGCCTGTGGAGCAGACCGTAACCCGTTCCCCGGAAAGAATACCCTCGTAAATATTGAATTCACGGTTAGTCGAGATGTGGCGGGGCTTGTCAAGATATGACGCTATTTTCTCACAGCGTCCGGGGTCTCCCGGGAGAATACAGTATCTTCCGGTCTGACCGCCCGAAATATTTATGTGGTATTGCGTGTCTTTCATCAGCTGAGACATTGTTTTGCTCCTTTCGACATTTTCGTCTTTTAATCTGTAATTTACGGACAGCGGGCGGAACTGTTAAGAGCCCCGCTTTATATATTTATAAAATTATACGGGATTTTGCGCGGTAATACGGGTTACGACCGGTTGAACAATATTTTCGTTTGCTACATGCAATAATTATATCACAACAGGAAAAAATTTGCAATACAGACCGCGTATTTTCTTACATAAGCGGGGCGAAGAGCCGGAGAATGTCCTGCAATATCCGGGATATAGGATTGCTTTTGCACATTTGAGGGGTGATTTCGGAGCAGTTTTCAAGGGTATTGACAAAATCGTTGTATATATCGGAAATTGTTGAGCTGTCCGCAAGTCTTACCCCACACTCAAAATGCAGATAAAGCGAACGGAAATCGAGATTGGTTGTTCCAACCGTCGCGACTTTGCCGTCAGACACAAAGGTTTTTGCGTGATTGAAGCCGCCCTTGTATTCATATATCTTTATTCCCGCCGCCAGAAGCTCACGGTAAAATGAACGGGTGGTTATATGGACCAGGAGCTTGTCATATACTCCGGGAGTTATGATTCTTACATCCACTCCGCTTTTGGCTGCCAGCTTCAATTCGGACAGCATCGTTTCGTCAACGATAAGGTACGGGGTATTGATGTATATATACTTTTTCGCGTTCTGAATTATATGGAGATACACGTGTTCACCTACATTCTCCTTGTCGAGAGGACTGTCGGCGTAGGGTTGAACAAAACCGTCGCTCTCGCTCTCGGAGGTAATATCCGGGTTAGGAGCGTATGAGGCAAAGTCTTCGTCGGTATTGGTGATTGCAGCCCACATGCCCAGAAATATCAGTGTAAGGCTCCATACGGCGTCACCTGTAATTTTAATCGAGGCGTCCTTCCAATATCCGTGCTTTTCGTAAAGATTTATATATTCGTCCGCAAGGTTGGCGCCTCCCGTATACGCGACCTTGCCGTCAATTACTGTGATTTTTCTGTGGTCGCGGTTGTTTTGCAGACCGGTGAATACAGGGCGGAATTTGTTGAATACAACGCATTTAATACCGACGCTCTCAAGATATTCCGAGTAATCCTTGGGGAGAGTGAGAAAGCATCCCATGTCGTCATATATCAATCTGACGTCGACTCCCGCTTCGGCTTTTTCCTTAAGAATTTCGAGCATACTGTCCCAGAATACGCCTTCTTCAATTATGAAGTATTCAAGAAAAATATATTTTTCCGCTTTTTTCAGCTCGCCGAGCATGTCCTCATACCATACCTCTCCCGGAGCGAGAAATTTGGTCTTTGTATGGGTATATACGGGAAAATTCGCGCTTTCCTGAAGATACCGTATCGCCGGCGTCTGGTCGGGAATTTCTTTTTCCGCGTCGGGCAGTCTGTCGGGAGCCATCCTGAACAGCTCTTTGGTTTTATTGTGAAATTCCGAAAAGCGCTTGTGGACACGTTTTTCCGAGGTTTGCCAGCGGAAGAGCAGATAGAACAGTCCGCCGAAAACCGGCGCGGCAAGTATAATGAAAGTCCAGGTCAGCTTATACGCCGTTTTCTCATTCTGATTGACTACAATGTGCAGCGCGACTATCAGACTGAGCACGGTCAGAGCGACATATATATACTGAGAGGCAAGGCTTGTGCTGATTATGATGTAGGTTAAAAAAACCAGCTGAAGCAAGAGCATGATAATTATGGAAATGCGCTGTCTGCACAAAGCGTAGAACCACTTTTTATGTTTTTTGGATTTATTCTTTGTTTTGATTTTATTCACCCCCTTTATAAAAGAGCGGTAATATACAATTCCTTTATTTTAAATATAAGTATAAATATAAATTGCTTTGGAGAAGATTTCTTCCCCAAAGCAGCTTATCAGTGTCTGTGTTTGATAAGTCCGATTGCCTTTGATATCTCTATGACCACGAGCGGTACAAGTATCAGCCCCAGACAGATAAGATATTCTTTAGCGCTCAGAAGCACAAGTCCGAAAGCGGTATTGATGCCGGGGACAAGCGCGACTATTGCGGTAAGAACGAATGCGACTATTGCCGCGATATTCAGAGTTCTGTTTTTGAAAAATCCGACTTTAAAGAGCGATCTGTCGGAACGCATGTTGAAAGACTGAACTATTTGCGAGAGAGCCAGAACCAGGAACGCCATGGTTTCGCCTCTTGCCACCGCTTCGGAATCCACGGCAAGAGCGCGCATCTCTGAAAAAGAAACTCCGCAGCCTATCCAGAACGCCGAGAGTGTAAGCAACGCGAACATCACTCCCTGTAAGGCTATCCGCACGCCGAATCCGTGAGCGAAAATCCCTTCGTTTTTCGGCTTGGGTTTTTGACTCATTACGCTTTCCTCAACATTTTCCATGCCCAGGGCAATGGCGGGAAGGCTGTCTGTTACGAGATTTATCCATAGCAGCTGTATCGAGAGCAGGGGAGAATGACTCCAGACTATCATTGAAAGAAATACGGTTATGACCTCTCCTATGTTTGTTCCGAGCAGGTATCCCACAACTTTTTTAATATTGGCGTATATTCCGCGGCCTTGCTTTACCGCCTCGACTATGGTGGCGAAATTGTCGTCGGTCAGCGTCATGTCCGCCGCGCCCTTGGCTACGTCCGTACCCGTTATACCCATGGCGCACCCGATATCGGCGGCTTTAAGCGCGGGCGCGTCGTTGACGCCGTCTCCGGTCATGGAAACTATCTGGTCTTTTTTCTGCCATGCCTTGACTATCCTTATCTTGTTTTCGGGAGATACTCTGGCGTATACCGAGATTTTTTCGATAACACCGTCAAGTTCCTCATCGCTCATACGGTCAAGCTCGGCGCCGGTTATGGCAAGGTCGCCGTCCTCAAGAATTCCTATTTCACGCGCTATTGCGGAAGCCGTTACAACGTGGTCTCCGGTGATCATAACCGGTTTTATACCCGCCTCCCGGCAGACTCTTACGGCTTCCTTGGCTTCGGGACGCGGAGGATCTATCATTCCCACAAGTCCCATAAATATGAGATTGCTCTCAAGCTCCTCGGAGGTGGGGTTTTTGGATACTTCGTCTACGGTTTTGCAGGCTATCGCAAGCACCCGGAGCGCGGATGAACTCATGTGGTCATTGATACGGCGCGCGGTTTCCATATTGCCTGAAACACAGCGCGGTACCATCATGTCAAACGCGCCTTTTACGATGACTACAAGTTTGCCGTCAATATTGTTTACAGATGTCATAAGCTTTCTGTCAGAGTCAAACGGAATTGTCGCGACACGCGGATACATTTTGTTTATCTCGTCTTTGTCTATCCCGTTTTTGCGCGCGGCGGAAATGATTGAAGTTTCGGTCGGGTCTCCTATCGAGACCTCGCTTCCGTCTTCCTTTATCTCAATTGCCCCGTCGCAGCACAGAGTAGAATATGTGAGCAGCTTTTTTACATTGTCCGCCACGTTTGAGGATATGTCGGACTCTGAGTCCTCGCCGTCAATGAACGCTTTGACCAATGTCATTTTGTTCTGCGTCAGGGTTCCGGTTTTGTCCGAGCAAATAACAGAGGCGCTTCCGAGAGTCTCAACGGCGGGAAGCCGTCTTATAATGGCGTTCTTTTTTACCATTCTCTGAACGCCTATAGAAAGGACTATAGTCACTATTGCGGGCAACCCTTCGGGGATGGCCGATACAGCAAGCGAGACTGCCGTCATAAACATATCCATCGGGTCAAGCTTATTGAGAAGTCCGATCGCAAAGATGACGGCGCAGCATCCGAGCGCTATAAATCCGAGGTATTTTCCGAGTTTTGCCAGCTTTTGCTGAAGCGGGGTCTGGGTGTCTTCTTCTCCCGAAAGCAGAGCCGCGATTTTTCCCATTTCCGTACTCATTCCGGTAGCAGTGATTACCGCGACCGCGTTTCCGTAGGTTATGCTGCATCCCGAGAATACCATATTCGAGCGGTCTCCCAAGGGAGCGTCGGTTGCCGCTACGGCATCGGCGTCTTTTTCTGAAGGCACGGATTCACCGGTAAGAGCGCTTTCTTCACTTTTCAGGTTGACGCTTGAAATAAGCCTTGCGTCCGCGGGGACAAAATCTCCGGCCTCAAGTTTTATAATGTCGCCCGGAACAAGGTCCTTGGCGTCTATTATTTTTTCTTTTCCGCCTCTTATGACTCTTGCGTGGGGTGCGGAGAGATTCTGAAGGGCGTCAAGAGCTTTTTCCGCTTTGTTTTCCTGCATGACGCCGATGATTGCGTTCAGAATAACAATGGCAAGTATCAGGCAGGGTTCGAAAAATTCGCCGGGATTTTTTTCGATTGCGGCAATGACGAACGAGATAAGCGCGGCAATGATAAGGATTATTATCATTGCGTCTTTGAACTGTTCAAAGAATCTTTGAATGAAAGTCTTCTTTTTCTTCTCTTTGAGCTTGTTTTCGCCGTATTTTTGCAAAGCGGCGCTTGCGGCGTTGTCGTCAAGTCCGTTTTGCCTGTCGCTGTTTAGGCTGATTAATACCTCTTCGGTACTCTTGTCGTGAAATGTCAATTGATTTACCTCCAAATAAAATTTTTGACTTAAACCCGGTAATTTTTTAAGTACCGCGGTTTTCAGAATCATAGAAAACCTGTAAGTTTCTGAGTGCACGCCCCTTTCGCATTACGAAAACCAACCGGTTTTTTATGATCTCTTCACGTTGTCTACATTATAACATATTGAAATCATAATTTCAATATACATTATTCATTTTTTGCCCAAAATAACACCTCAAATCAAACAGTGTCGAAATTTAGGACAGAAAAAAGATTCTGTTACAAATTTTCCCAAAATTTAAATTTGTGAATTTATATTGCAAAAGATGAAAAGTTTCGCGCAGGGGATTGCAAATTTAAAATAATTATGATAAAATATTACCAATATGTAAAAATCAGAAAGAGAGATAAGCAAGTGGCAGATTCGGGAATTACAAAAAGAGCGCTTGCCAAATCCTTCTCCGAGTTGATGGAGACCGAGTCTTTCGGAAAAATCAGTATCGGTGAAATTTGCGACAGGTGCGAGATGAACCGCAAAAGCTTTTATTATCATTTCCGTGATAAACAGGACCTTATTATATGGATGTTCAAGTACGATATGTCAAACGCGGGAAATTTCGATGAGAATGACTCGCTTACCGATTATATCACAAAAATATGCGGCTGTCTGTACGAAAAAAAGAGCTTTTACAGGAAGGCTCTGAAAATCGAGGGTCAGAACAGCCTTACGGATTATATAAGAGATATCATTTATGACAGAATGAGCAGGCAGAGCAGAATCGATTCGGAACTGTCAAGGTATATATGCGGATACACATCGGACGCGGTAGTGGTTTCGATAAAGAGGTGGATATGCGAAAACGATCAGAAGACGTGCGAGCAGTTTGTAAGTTTTCTTTTTCACGCGGCGGGTTTTCAATGATTTTTGACTATTGAAAAAATATTTATACAGATTTAAGATATATTAATCGGCAGAGAAAGGGTAAACAATATGAAACTTATTGAAATATTCAACAGCAAAAAACCGGGGCTTTCATTTGAGGTATATCCCCCGAAGACATGGGACGCGTTTGAAAGCGTCAGGAAAACAACGGAGGAAATAGCTAAGCTGAAGCCCTCGTATATGAGCGTTACATACGGAGCGGGAGGCGGAACCTCGGATTATACGGTTAAGATAGCGTCAAATCTTAAAAACAATTTCGGTGTCACAACGCTTGCGCATCTCTCATGCGTCACGTCGGACCGGAAAAGAATCAGGGAACAGCTTGATTTGTTAAGCGAATCGGGAATTGAAAACATACTCGCGCTCAGAGGCGACATCCCTCAGGGATTTGAGATTGAAAATCTATCGTATCATTATGCTTCGGAACTGATAAGAGAGATTAAGGAATATAAGAAAGACAGCTTTTGTATCGGAGGGGCGTGCTATCCGGAGGGACACCCCGAAAGCCCGACATATATGGACGACATCAAGCATCTGAAGGAAAAGGTAGACGCGGGATGCGAATTTCTGACTACTCAGATGTTCTTTGACAACAATATCCTGTATAACTTCATGTACCGCGTAAGGGAGGCGGGAATTGAGGTTCCGGTTGTCGCGGGTATAATGCCGGTTACAAATCCAAAGTCCATAAAGAGAATATGTTCGATTTCCGGAACGGCTCTTCCTCAGAGATTCTGCCGCATCGTTGACAGGTACGGTGACGACCCGGAAGCTATGAAGCAGGCAGGAATAGCATACGCTACCGAGCAGATAATCGATCTTTTCGCAAACGGAATAAACGATGTGCATGTGTACTGTATGAATAAACCCGACGTCGCGGAAAGTATCAAAAACAATATTTCGGCTATTTTATGCTGAGAGTTGTCAGTTTAACGGTCCCGACACCCCGACCGTCAGAAAAAGAAGTTCTGAGATATATGAGGGCAGGGAAAACGTGCGGAGAGAACATTGAAAAACTCGCGGATGAGGGAATAAGGAGAGTGTGTGAGGCGGCGTGCTGCAAAGTGTGTTACGCAAGACTTGAGCTTAATCTGCTTGATGAGGGTAACCTTATGCTTGGTGATATTTTGCTGCGCAGCAAAAGTTTGTATAAGTGGCTTGAAGGGTGTCGCGAGGCTTTTTTGTTCGCGGCGAGCGTAGGACAGTCGGTAGACCGGGTTATACGGGCGGCGGGAGCAAGTTCGCCCTCTCTTTCTTTGGCATGTGACGCCGCCGGCTCCGCGCTTGTTGAGGAAGTATGCGATGTTCTGAACAGTAAACTTGACAGCATAATCAGACTTGAGGGCGGAGTAACCGTGAAAAGGTTTTCGGCGGGATACGGTGATCTTGACCTGACATATCAAAAGAATTTTTCGGAGGCTCTGAATACGGCAAAGAATATAGGAGCCTGTCTTACCGGCGGGGTTATGATGTCTCCGACAAAGACCGTAACTGCAATTATAGGAATTAAATTTGATTAAAATAGGGCTCAGCGTGAAAGTTCTGTTTTATCGCGTCAAAACGCGTATAATTTCACGCGTAAATTTTCTGAAAAGCCGAACGCTTTTTGTTTTGCTCCGCAAAATGTTTCGCATATTCTATTTACGCCGTTTACGACGGCATGAGGATGAGGTATTGAAATGAACATAAACGAAATTCTGAATAAAAAAAGGCTTATCTGCGACGGAGGCTTCGGCACAATGCTTCAGAGCGCGGGTTTACCCGCGGGAGAGGCGCCCGAAAAATGGAACATTACACATCCCGATATTATATGCGACATTCATAAAGCTTATATTGATGCCGGAAGCGATATAATTACGGTAAATACATTCGGGGTCAATACACTTAAATACGAAAAATCGGAAGCGCAAAGCATGATATTTGCGGCTTTTGACTGCGCGCGCAGAGCAAAAAAAGAGTGCGGACGGCAGGATGTGCTGCTTGCGCTTGACATAGGCCCGACGGGCAGACTGCTTGAGCCGTACGGCGATCTTGATTTTGAGGATGCCGTAAACGCGTTTTCGTTTGTGGCAAAGTGCGGGGCCGATTGCGGAGCGGATATTGTGTTTATCGAAACCATGAACGATTCGTACGAGACCAAGGCGGCTGTGGTAGCGGTAAAGGAAAACTGCAATATTCCGATATTCGTTACCAACGTATATGACGAGGGCGCGAAGCTTATGACCGGGGCGGATATTAGGGCAATGGTATCAATGCTTGAGGGCTTGGGAGTGGACGCGCTCGGAATGAACTGCTCGCTGGGTCCCGGACAGATGAAAAATCTTTTGCCCGAGATGATGAAATATTCTTCGACTCCCGTCATGGTGCAGCCCAACGCCGGACTTCCGAGAGACGAAAACGGAAAGACGGTTTACGATATCGGTGCCGATGAGTTTGCGGATATAATGGCGGATATCGCGAAAATGGGAGCCGCCGTATTGGGCGGATGCTGCGGGACTACTCCCGAATATATAGAGAAAATGCGCAGGGCGGTGGATGCAATTCCGTACGTACCGCAAAAGCCCAAAACCGAGACATTCGTGTCATCATATACACATGCGGTCGAAATAGGCAAAACTCCGGTTCTGATAGGAGAAAGAATCAACCCTACCGGCAAGCCCAAGCTTAAAGAAGCGCTCAGAACCGGTAATATGTCGTATCTTTTGAGTGAAGCGGTAAGTCAGGAGGAAAAGGGAGTTCATATACTTGACGTGAACGTGGGACTGCCGGAAATTGACGAGCCTTCGATGATGGCGTCCGCGATAAAGGAGATACAGTCTGTAACCGCGCTCCCGCTTCAGATTGATACCGTCAATATTGAGGCGATGGAAAGAGCGATGCGGGTATATAACGGAAAGCCGCTTGTCAACTCGGTAAACGGAAGCAGACAGAGTATGGACAGTATTTTTCCGCTTGTCAAAAAATACGGAGGCGCCGTAATTGCGCTTACCATGGATGAGTCGGGAATCCCTGAGGATGCGAACGGCAGGCTTGCAATTGCGAGAAGAATTGTCGATGAGGCGGCAAAATACGGAATTGACCGCAAAGATATTATCGCCGACCCTCTGGCAATGACGGTCTCATCTGAGCCCGGAGGAGCGCAGGTTACCCTTGAGGCAATAAGACTTATAAAAAGAGAACTCGGAATAAAAACAAGCCTCGGTGTGTCAAATATTTCATTCGGACTTCCCCAGAGGGATTTTATTACTTCCTCGTTCTATATTATGGCGCTTGAGGCAGGTCTTGACTGCGCGATAATGAATCCGTATTCGGAAGAAATGATGAAGTCATATTTCACATGGAGAGCGCTGAACAGACAGGATAATAATTTCGGCGACTATATCAGGTTCGCCACGGAATTTGTCACGGTAGAAAAACCGTCTGTAAAACCATCCGAAAAACCGGCGAAAAATCAGACTTCTCAGACAGAAAATGAAGATGGGGAGCTGCGGGGCGCGATAGTGAAAGGACTTCGGGACAAGGCGGGGAGCATTGCGAAAGAAATGCTTAAATACACCGACCCCATGACGCTTATCAACGAACATATAATCGTTGCGCTGAATACCGTTGGCAAGGGATTTGAGGAAAAGAGAATTTATCTGCCCGGGTTGTTGATGAGCGCCGAGGCGGCGCAGGCTGCGTTTGAGGAGGTCCGTCTTGCCATGCCTCCGTCTTCGGATGCCGAAAGTAAGAAAATAGTTCTCGCGACCGTGCAGGGAGATATTCACGATATCGGCAAAAATATTGTGCGTGTACTGCTTGAAAATTTCGGCTTCAATGTAATAGACCTCGGACGTGATGTGCCGCCTGAGGCTGTTTACGAAGCCGCAAGAGAACATAAGGTCAGGCTTGTGGGATTAAGCGCGCTGATGACCACCACGGTGCCTTCAATGGAAAAAACGATTAAGCTTTTGCACGAAAAACTTCCCGGTATATTGGTCGTAGTCGGCGGAGCGGTGCTTACGCAGGAATACGCGGATATGATAGGCGCGGACAAATATGCCGCTGACGCCATGGAAACCGTAAGATACGCTCAGAGTATCTTCGGATGAAATCATTGGCGGATTATTTACTGTAATAATTTTGAAAAATACAAATAAGGCGGAAGTATTTTTTTGTTCTGTTGTGCCTTTGCCGCACGGCACGGTGATTAAAATGAAATATGTAAACAATGTTACCGATAAGGGTATCGTACTGTCTCCTTCTGAAAAAGGGGAGAAGTACTATGATTGGGACGGCGGAGGAATACGTGAGGCGGTTGTAAAAAAGGTCGGAGACACGTATTATCTTTCGTATGACGGAGCTATACCGGGTGCCACCCCGACGTCTTATTGGAACGCGTGTGAGGCTGTAAGTAAGGACCTTATACATTGGGAAAAAAGAGGAGTCACCCTTCTGTCCTCCGCGTTGACTCACCCGGAGTCGGATAATCTGCATTATAAGGATTTTTGCAGCGCAAGCTCACCCTGGGACTTCTTTGACGGAAAGCAGTGGTACAGGTATTATGTGGGAGCGGATCACTGCTCGCCCGAGGGAATCCCCGCGTTTATTTATTCAACCATGCTTGCTGTCGCGGACAGCGCGGACGGTCCGTGGAGAAAGCTGTGCGATGAACCGGGAAAAGGCAATTTTGTCTGTATCAGACCCGGGGGTGAGGGCAGCTGGGATGAAGTTACGGCGTCGCCGGGGCAGGTAATTGAAAATCCGCGCTATAAAGATGACCCGGAGAATGAAAAGCGTTATCTTATGTTTTACAGCGGCTCATGCGCGGGAGAAACCAAGCGTTCAATAGGAATAGCGAGGACTGACGATCTTTGTGCCGCGGACGACTTCGCGTGTTTGACCGGAAATTTCTGGATAAAAGACGAAAAGCCTATTATACCGCCGCAAGACGATATTGAAAATACTTCAATCTTTTATGAGGAGGAGACCGGACTTTACTGGCTGTTTACCAATCATATTTATAATAACGAATACACAAACTCTGTCTGGGTTTATTGGAGCCGCGACCCGGAAAAGTGGAATCCCGACAATAAAGCTGTCGTAATAGATAAAACAGTAAGTACATTTGCCAAGGGCGCGATAGGTATGCCTACGGTGGTCAGAATATCAAAGGATAAGCTCGGTTTATTGTATGACGGCGCGCGCGGCGACTCCACATCTCATCTGGGCAGACATATAGGATACGCCGAGATCTCACTTCCGATTTCGGTGAAATAAAAATTAAAAATGGATAAAGTATAATTACACGGTAAAATGCGTGTCCGGAATGAGTGATTTTTAAAAAGTACATATTTTGATTACAAATGTCAGAGCATGGATATAAAAAGGCAATTTACGGGTAAAGAATAATTTTAACATATGGGAATAAACTATAGTTAATCGTCCGAATGTCAAATTTCAATGGGTCGGCGAGGCGGTTTAAGCGCTGACAAAAAAACGGAGAAAAGCATGAAAGCAACAGAGAACAATGCAAGCTTCAAAAAGAATATCGCCGAATATGCCGCAATGACGGCAGGCGCTTTGATTATGGCGGCGGGAGTTTATTTTTTCAAGATCCCGAACGGCTTTTCCACCGGAGGAGTCAGCGGCATAGCGACTGTTTTGGGCGGGGTCATCTCTTTTGTCACTCCGGCGACGATGATAAGCATAATAAACGTCGTTTTGCTGCTTATAGGGTTTGTGTTTATCGGGCGCGAGACGGGGCTGCGCACGGTCTTTTGCAGCATCGCGTTTTCGGGATTTACCTGGCTGTTTGAATTTTTATTCCCGCTTTCATCTCCTTTGACCGACCAGCCGTTTCTTGAGCTTGTGTACGCCATACTGCTTACGGGTGTAGGCTCCGCGATTATGTTTTATTGTGACGCTTCATCCGGCGGTACTGACATTGTTGCTTTAATACTGAAAAAGTATACCTCTGTTAATGTCGGAATTGCTCTTCTTATTACCGATTTCCTGATATCCGCGTCGGCTTTTCTGGTTTTTGACCTGAAGACCGGACTGTATTCATTGCTCGGACTGTTCGCCAAATCGTTTCTTGTAGACAGCGTGATT
>CASEEB010000048.1 GCA_949286815.1 uncultured Eubacteriales bacterium
ATAATTTTTTCCGAGTTCGGCATTAAGCTCAATGTAAATATAGTACATACCGAAGATGAAATATTTCTTTCGAGCAATAATTCGCTTCAGAAAGCAATTGAAGAATACGACAGGAGATTGGCGGCTGAGGCCGCAAACTATAACGCGAGAGTCAATACGGCGCAGCCGACAGAGGAAAAAATCGAGCTTCCGAGAGTTCAGACACTGTTTAACGAAGACAGCACGCCTGTGATTAATGACGGAGTATGTCGGATAGGGCACACCTTTTTTGATATTTCCGCGTGTGAATATGTGTACGGCGATACGTTTGAGATAAAGCCTGTGGCAATCGCTTCAATTACGAGTCCTGTCAGAAATATTGTCATCCTGGGAAGTGTTTTCGGATTCAATAAGGAACTCAATCGCGCGGGTGATAAATATAACATAACTTTTTGTCTGAGCGACGGAAATTCCTCTATTGAAGTAAAGTGCTTCTCTCTTTCGCCTGAGGACGCGGATGAAATTTCGGGAGCGGCGAAGGACGGGAACGTATTGGCGCTCAAAGGATACGCGAAGAAAGAGGTGAGAAGGGACAAAACGGAAGGACCCGATTTTCAGTTTCATCTTAACGGCATCGCTAAAATCAAAAAGCGTCCGCGCACCGACAACGCTCCAGTGAAAAGAGTGGAGCTGCATCTGCACACAAATATGTCCAACATGGACGCGCTGATACCGCCGGATGTCGCGGTTAAACAGGCAAAAGCGTGGGGACATCCGGCTATAGCGATTACCGACCACGGAAATGTTCAGGGTTATCAGGAAGCTATGCTGGCAAGCGAAAAAACCGGACAAAAAGTAATATACGGAATAGAGGCTTATTTTGTAAACGACACCGCGGGAGCCATTTACGGAAGCTATAACGGCGGATTGTATGATGAAGCGATTGTTTTTGATATTGAAACCACAGGCCTGTCGGTTCAGAACTGCAAGATAACCGAAATAGGGGCTGTCAGAATAAAGGACGGACGGGTTGTTGAGGAATTCAATACCTTTGTAAATCCGGAAGTGCCGATTCCCGAGGAAATAACCAGGCTCACCTCAATTACCGACGCCATGGTAGCCGACGCGCCCAAGACGCCCGAAGCTCTTGATATGTTTTTCGGATTTATAGGGGACAGTGACGGTCAGAATAAAAAACTGCTGGTTGCTCATAACGCGGCGTTCGATACGGGGTTTATCAGATATGCCGCCAAAATGTACGGCAAAGAATTCGACAATCCGTATCTTGACACCGTGGCGCTGTCAAGATATATAAATCCGGGACTCAAAAATCATAAGCTCGATACCTTGGCGGAGCATTATAAACTCGGAAATTTCAATCACCACAGGGCGTCGGATGACGCAAAAATGCTTGCGCACATCTACTTCAAGCTGCTTGCGGATATGAAGGACAGGGATATTTCAAGCTTTAACGTGCTGAGGCGCGATATGAGTACAAATTCAAATCCGCTTAAGCTTAAGACATATCATCAGATAATTCTTGTGAAAAACAAAATCGGTCTGAAAAATCTGTATAAGCTTATATCTTACAGTTATCTTAAATATTTCAGGAAAAATCCTCGTATTCCCAAGACAGAACTTGAAAAACACAGGGAAGGTCTGATTATCGGTTCGGCGTGCGAGGCGGGAGAGCTTTTTTCGGCTATACTTGAAAACAAGCCCGAGTCTGAAATAGAGGAAATAGTCAATTTTTACGATTATCTGGAAATTCAGCCGATTTCAAATAACCGATTTCTTATTGCCGAGGAAAAGGCAAAGGACGACGAAGACCTGAGAAATTTCAACCGCCGTATCGTAGAGTTTGGGGAAAAGTACAACAAACCGGTTGTCGCGACCTGTGACGCGCATTTTCTGAATAAAGAAGACGAAATTTACAGAAAAATTCTGCTTGCTGGTCAGAAGTACTCGGATTATGACAGGGATATTCATCTTTATTACAGAACTACCGAAGAGATGCTTGAAGAATTTTCGTATCTCGGTAAAGAAAAAGCATACGAGGTGGTTGTCACAAACACTAACCTTATCAATGATATGATAGATTCGGATATCAGACCGTTTCCGAAAGGTACGTTTACTCCGAGCATGGAGGGAGCGGAAGAAGACCTGAATCGGATATGCTATGAAAGAGCAAGGTCGATGTATGGCGATCCGCTTCCGGAGATAGTGGAACAGCGTTTGAATAAGGAGCTTACTTCAATTATAAACAACGGTTTTGCGGTGCTCTACATGATAGCTCAGAAGCTTGTCTGGTACAGTGAGAGTCAAGGGTATCTTGTAGGCTCAAGAGGTTCAGTGGGCTCGTCCTTTGTAGCTTCAATGGCGGGTATTTCGGAAGTAAACCCGCTTCCGCCGCATTATTGGTGCCCGCAGTGCCGTTACAGTGATTTTTCAAATCCGGACAAGGTGGGTTCGGGATTTGACCTGCCGGACAGGCTGTGTCCCAAGTGCGGTCATAAGCTCAATGCGGACGGACACAATATACCTTTTGAGACATTCCTCGGATTCTACGGGGACAAGTCCCCCGACATAGACCTGAATTTCTCCGGAGAAGTCCAGGGAAAGGTACATAAATATACCGAAGAACTGTTCGGCGCGGAAAACGTGTTCCGTGCGGGGACTATAGGTACGCTTGCCGATAAAACGGCTTTCGGATATATACAGAAATACCTTGAGGAAAAGGGAGTAAGTCTGCCCCGCGCGGAGGTAAACCGCATAATTTCCTGCTGTGTCGGAGTAAAGCGGTCTACGGGTCAGCACCCCGGCGGAATAGTCGTTGTTCCGAAAGAGTATGAGATATACGATTTCTGCCCGGTTCAGCATCCGGCGGATGACCCGAATTCGGATATAGTTACCACCCATTTTACTTTTGAATATCTTCATGATACCCTGCTTAAGCTTGACGAACTCGGACACGATATTCCGACCAAGTACAAATATCTTGAGAGATATTCAAATACCAGCGTAATGGACGTGGCGATGAACGACAAATCGGTCTATGAGCTGTTTTTGTCCACAAAGCCTCTCGGAGTGTCGCCGGAGGATATCGACTGCAATATCGGTACATTCGGACTTCCGGAATTCGGCACCCGGTTTGTAATCAAGATGGTTGAGGAGGCAAAACCCAAATCCTTTGCCGACCTTTTGCAGATTTCGGGACTGTCTCACGGAACCGACGTGTGGACCGGAAACGCCCAGGACCTTATAAATGAGGGTATATGCGATATTTCACATGTTATAGGATGCCGTGACAACATAATGAACGACCTAATCGGATACGGGGTTGAAAAATCGCACTCATTCAAAATCATGGAGGCGGTCAGAAAGGGAAAAGGTCTTACTCCGGAATTTGAAAGTGAGATGAGAGCGGCAAATGTACCCGATTGGTACATAAGCTCATGCAAAAAGATAAAGTATATGTTTCCGAAAGCGCACGCCGCCGCTTATGTCATGTCCGCCATACGGCTCGGATGGTATAAGGTACATATTCCGATTGCGTTTTACTGCACTATGTTTACGGTTTCTCCCGGCGGGTTTGACGCCGAAATCGTCATGGGCGGAAAGAGAAAGGTTGTTGAAACGATAAGGGATATCGAAAAAAGAGGCAAGGAGGCTTCTCCAAAGGAGCAGGCGAGCATTCCGACTCTGCAGCTTGTGAATGAAGCTTTTGCGCGCGGATTCAAATTTCTTCCGGTAAACATAATCAAATCCGACGCGTCAGCGTTCGTGCCGGAGGACGGCAAGATAAGAATGCCTTTTTCGGCTTTGGGCGGACTTGGCGAAAACGCCGCGGCCAATATTGTTGCCGCGAGGGCGGAAGAGCCTTTCTTTTCGGTCGAGGATTTGCAGATACGTGCGAAGCTTTCAAAATCCGTGATAGATATACTGCGAAAATGCGGAGCGCTTGAGGGGCTTGACGAGACAGACCAGCTTACATTTTTCTGAAACAGAGGGGAAGTCCGGTATATGATGATTGACAGAACTGTTTACACTACCGCTCCGACCGATATGAGGGAGGAAAGGGAGATGCGCTGCTACAGATTGCTTGACAGCCTAAATATAAAATATGAAAGAACAGATCACGAAGAAACAAAAACGGTTGATTCATGCAATGAAACAGAACAATTGCTGAATATAAAAATATGTAAAAACCTGTTTCTTTGCAATTCGCAGAAAAGCAAATTTTATTTGCTTGTAATGCGCGGTGACAAGCCGTTTAAAACGAAGGATATTTCAAAACAGATAAATTCTTCGAGACTCTCATTCGCTCCCGAGGAATACATGGTGAAATATCTCGATACTTATCCGGGTTCGGTCAGTATTCTGGGACTGATGAACGATACCGGAAATAATGTAACCCTTCTTGTTGACCGCGATGTCTCCTCGGAGGAGTATTTCGGTTGTCATCCGTGTAAAAACACATCAAGTATGAAGATCAGATGGAAGGATATTGAGGAAATATTCCTGCCATATGTATCACATAAAATAACATTTGTCGATATTGAACGACCTATGTAAAAACTCAGGAGGTTAGATTATTATGTCAGCCAAAGAAATTTCACTGAAAAACGCATACTGGTTGGTATGCCAGAAGCCGGACGGTTTATTTCCCGATACCGTAAATTCATGGGAAACCGCTCTTACCCCGGAACATCAATTCGCTCCTATCAAGGATACGCACGGCACCCCAATGTTCAGAAAAAGCTTTGACGCCAAGTCCGGCGAAAAGGCGCTGATTACGTCTACCGCGCTCGGCATTTACGAGCTTTGGTGCAACGGCAAAAGAATCGGCGTAAAGGAATATGACGGAAATGTTGTGTATGACGAGCTTAAACCGGGTTGGACAGAATACAGAAAACGGGTTATGTCATTCACATATGATATCAGCGATTATTTGAAAGACGGAAACAATGTGGTTTTGGCGGTCGCGGCTCCCGGATGGTGGAACGGCAGAATATCCTTTAATCAGTATGAAAACAATGACATCGCGTTTTGTGCCGCTATACAGGTGGGCGATAGAGTGATATACACCGACGAAACCTGGGATACCATGTGGGGAGGCAGAGTACGTGCCGCAGATATATGGGACGGCGAGATCTGTGACGGAAATATTCCTTCCTACGAGGAAATATCGTGCGTCAGCTACAATACTGACGGATGGAAAAAGCCGACTGTCGCCGATCACAGCAATATTGAGATAACGCCGAATATAGGACCCTCCATCCGTGTCCGCAAAGGGCTTGATAAGGAACCCGTATCGGTTACAATATATGACGGTGTAAAAGATAACGGCAGTGATTTCGGGGAGATAAATATAGTTTCGCGGTATGACAACGAGGACGCGTTTGTGTTGAAGAAAGGACAAAAGGCTGTCGTTGATTTCGGACAGGAAATGGTGGGATGGCCGCAAATAAGGGTACATACCGAGAAGAACGCCACAGTTTGCCTGAGAGCATCTGAAATGCTCAATGACAGCGGATTAAAATCAAGAGGAAACGACGGCGCAAAAGGTTCTGTATATACTGTAAACTATCGTTCGGCAAAAGCAAAGGCATACTATAAGGCGAACGGAAATGATGCCGGAGAGAAATATTGTCCGATGTTTACTTTCTTCGGTTTCAGGTATTTTGAGATAAGCTCTGACAAAGATATTGAGGTAATGTCGCTTAAGGCGCTGACAGTCGGTTCGGACATTGAGGAAACAGGTCATATCGAAACTTCACACAAAGATGTAAACAAGCTTATTTCAAATATTATCTGGGGACAGAGAAGTAACTATCTCACCGTGCCTACCGACTGCCCTCAGAGAGACGAAAGACTCGGATGGACGGGAGACACTCAGATATTCTGCAATACCGCCGCGTATAACGGAGATGTTGACAGCTTTTTCAGACAGTGGCTTACCGACGCTCGCGACTCTCAGAACAGTGACGGTATTTTCCCCGACGTTATCCCCGCTGTGCGTGTGGTAGGATACGGCGGAGCCGCATGGGCTGACGCTCCCATTATAGTCTGCCACGTTATGTGGAAAATGTACGGCGATACAGATATAATCAGAGAAAACTACGATTCGCTTGAAAAATACATGTCGTGGCTTGCGAGCAGAGGCATGGAGGGACCGGGCGAATGGTATGCGGACTGGTTGGCATATGAGCCTACGAGCGGAAAATATATCGCCAAGGCTTATTATGCATACGACGCTATGCTGATGTCCGAGCTTGCGGGTGTCATAGGGCTTAGCGATAAGCAAAAACTGTACGGTGAACTTTATAACGCTATAAAGGATGACTTCAATTCAAACTATTGTGACAGTACGGGAATGCTCAAGGAAGAATACAGGACGCAGACCGGGTATCTGCTTGCGCTTAAGACCGGTATGCTTGACGGTGAAAATGTTGACATTGCGGTAAGAAATCTTGCCGAAAAGATAAAGAACAACGGATATAAGCTTTCAACCGGATTTGTGGGCACCGGAACTCTCAACCAGACGCTTTCCGAGTTCGGACTTCACAATCTTGCGTATTCCTTGCTGCTCCAGACCGACAATCCCTCATGGCTTTACAGCGTACATCAGGGCGCTACGACTATCTGGGAAAGATGGAACTCGTATACCTTGGCGGACGGCTTCGGTGATGTGGGAATGAATTCGTTCAACCACTACGCATATGGCGTTGTTGAGGAATGGATGTACAGGTACATGGCGGGAATTGAAGCGGATAAAGCGCATCCCGGATTTGAACATGTAATACTTCAGCCCAATCCCGATACCAGAGGAGCGGATGAGCTTCCGGCGGGACAGGAAAACATAACTTGGGTAAAAGCTTCTTTCAATTCAAGAAGAGGCAGAATCGTATCCGAATGGAGTCTTGACGGTAAATTTACATACAATACAGAGATTCCTGTGGGCGCGACACTGTATTTGCCTATAATCGGGGATAAACATTCATTTACAATGAACGGAGAAGAGAAGTCAATATCCGATTGTAAGGTCGAAAACGGTAAACTTGTAATAGAACTTGCACCCGGAAAATATTCTTTTGAAATGTGATCATAAATGAAATTCAATTAAAAATCGGATACGCCATGGCTCATTTTGAACCATGGCGTATCCGGGTTTTAGTTTGTTAAGACGAAAAAGGAGATTTTATTTATTCAATAAGGGGCAAAGCCCCGTGATTCAACGTTTTCAGATTGATATAGAGGTATTTCCTGAATGTGAATTTCCTCTGAAACTTAAAGGGACAGGTTATTAAGAGGCAATATACCTTTTTCTTAAATCTCCGCATTCATGAAACGCGGATTCGTTTATGACCGCCGAAGAGGGAATTTCGGGCAGAATCAGAGAAGTGCAGTAAGCAAAAGCGTATTCGTCAATATAATCAACATATTCGGGCAATATTACGTCACGAAGCGATACACAGGCGTAAAACATCCCGTTCGCAAGTATTTTCAAACCTTTGGGAAGTCTGACAGATTCAAGCTTTCTGCATCCTTCAAATACCATTTCTCCGAGATAAGCTATATTGTCCGGCAGATTGACCGACACAAGCGAAGAGCAGTACGAAAACGCCTTTTCCTCTATTCTTTTCAGTGAGGAAGGAAGATTTATATTTTTGAGCTTTCCGCATCCCATAAACGCCCTGGAAGAGATAATTCTCGCGCCTGATATTTTTACGCTTTCAAGATTCGCGCACCATGAAAACGCGTATTCGCCGATATTTTTCACGGTTGACGGCAGAATTATGTCACAAATATTTTCGTTGCGGTAAAAAGCCCTGTCCGATATCTCAACTACGGGAATGTTGCTTCCGATGTATTGGGGAACGGTTAATTCTTTGCCGATAAAATTCGATGCGGAAGAGAGAGAGGCGGTATTGTTGTCGTTTATTGTATATTCAATTTCGTTTTCCGTAAATTTTAACATAATACATTTCCTCCGTTTTCTTCTTTCTGACAAGTATATTTTACAACAAATAAGCCGTTTTTTCAACAGAATCTGTGATAATTAATATTTTATAGGTGTTTTTTAAAGATTCAAACTTTGATTTTTAAAGAAATTTTAATCTTTAAGGGCAAATACATGCTTATAAGATTATACTCATCGAATGCGGCGGATATTCATATGATAAAAACTTTTTTATATTAAAAATGTGAGGTACACACAATTGTGATTATCCTCTGTAATCCTCTCTGACAAACGGATATTCTGTTTTGGTGTCGCAGAGAAGCAAGTATTTTTCGGGATGGCGATATGCGTTGCCGTGTACCTCGCTTTCGCGGTATTGGCGAAGCTTATCCAAATCAAGAAAAATTCCTTCTTTTTCATCCGCCTGTAAAATACATGTATCCCGTGATTCCTGTTCGTCGGGCAGATATGCCATGCCGTCAAATACGCTTGAGGCGCCGTTGCAGTCCGGGACGTCTTTGGGGTAATTGCAGGTGGCTATTGCCAGCATATTTTCATATGCTCTTCCTCGAAGCTGAGAAAGCCTGTTTATTTCCATGGGACAAGCATTCGGTACAAGAATTAGCTCCGCTCCTTTGAGCATCAGAATCCTTGCGCTTTCCGGAAATTCACGGTCATAGCATATCATAGCTCCGACTTTAACTTCACCGCAGGCGGTATTTATTGTCGCGACATAAAAGTCCTCGCCCGGCGTAAGATTACGCTCCACGTCAAAATCACAAGTGTGTACCTTGGAATATGTAAATTGCTTTTTACCGAATCTGTCAAACAGCACAATTGAATTGCGCGGATTGTCCTCATGCTTTTCAAGCAGTGTAATTCCAATTGCCATTGATAAATCCCTTGCCGCGTTTCCGAATTCTCTGACAAAATCGCTGTCCTGTGAAACAGCTTCGGATTTCCAGACTTCAACAGGACGGTCATATATCCGATATCCGTTGCTCCACATTTCGGGAAACAGCGCAATGTCACATCCCAATTTCTTTGCCTTTTTGCAAAAGTCAAGTCCCTTTTTCAGATTTCCGTCAAGACTGTCACAGGGAGATATCTGCAACAGACCTATTTTCAGTTTTTTCAATTTTTAAAACCTCCTGTTATTTATTCCGGTTCAGTTTGCTCAGCCGTATTTTTCATTAAGTCTTTGGTTTCCCCGCGGAGTTTTCAAATCATGTCTGTTCGACGGTAAGTAAAGCGTCGAATGTCGGAAACAGGATATGTATAAAATAGTTTTGATTTTTAGCAATAAATTCGGATTTCCCGATGATTAACGCATCGGAAAATCCGTTTTTTTACTGACAATGCACAGTCATTTTTATAAAAATAATTATATTGTAAGTTCAGTATCCTTTTGCAAAGGATAATCTTTGCCTTTCCACCTGAGAGTGCCGCCGTCGGCGCCCGCTTTTACCGTAAGTTTTCCGTTTCGGAGCTTGACCGAAACTTCTCCGCAGGGAAGAGGAACAACTCCGCTGAATTCTTTGTATTTACCGGGCTTGGGCTCTACAGTAAAGGTTTTATAGCCTATGCCTGTAGGATATACTCCCAGACAGAAACGTCCGAGCAGGTATATAGGTCCGCTGCCCCACGCGTGGCAGAGTGAACAGCCGTATTTCATTCCGTACATTTCATAGTGTTCCGAGCCTTGTCTCTGCGGAATATACTGTTCCCAGATAGAGGTGCCGCCAAGGTCGACAATGCCTCCCCAGTATGACTCGATTTTATCCTGTATGTGTTTGAGGTTGCCGGTTTTTCCGTACGCCATCAGTTCGAAAAATTCAAAGTACGGGGTGGTTATATGAGTTATGCTTTCATTGTCAAGCACGTTTTTCACAATGCTTTGAGCGTTTTTCTTTGATACAAAATCGTAAATTATCGCAAAGATATTCGCGTGTCTTGTCACTTTTTCAAGTCCGGAGGAATAACAGTCTATGAAAGCACCCTTGTCTTTTCTCCAATAGTCCTTCATTATTCTGCGTTTAAGAGACGCTGCGCTTGTTTCATACGGCTTTCCGTCCTCTCCGAGCGCATAAGCCAACTGTGACATTGAAAGCTTTGTTTTCCAGTAAAGAATCTGCTCGGCGCACAGATTTCCCGATTTATCCATATCCGACCAGTCTATGAATATCCAATCGCCCTCACGCTGACAGATGTAATCGTTTTCGTCGGCTCTCGATGAAATGAAGTCGTAAAGCGCGCGTATTCTTTTCCAGACAAATCTGATAAAATCAACATCTCCGGTGCTTGCGTAGTACTCATATGTTCCTATTATAAGGTACATTGAGTAATCGTTTATCGTGTTGATGTGTTGCTCGTACGGCGGTTTTCCCAATAGCGCAATTATAGTGCGCTTTGTTATCTCAGGGTCAAAGTACAGATAATTGTTTGCCATATAGGATTGATAGGCGTCTCCCGACCAGACCCATCTGTCTCTTTTTATTCCGTCAAGGAAAAATTCTCTTGAATTCAGATGAAACGTATAAGCGCAGATTTGCCAGATGTTGTGTATCTTTTCATTGTCGCAAAAGAAAGACGCGCGGTCGGTAAGGGGAAGATATTCATAATCCGCGCTCACCTTGAGCGAATCTGTATTTTCGCCTTTAATGTATACATATCTGAAAGCTCTGCCTCTCATACGGTATTTGGAATTTCCGCTTATCTTTTTGCGAACCAAAGTATACTGAGTGTCGGTGGCTTCCTCCTCGGATTCTCCGAAAAACACTTCGTATTCGCAGGTTTTGTCGGCTCCGCTTATACATAACAGGGCAAATGTTTCTTTGCCGAAATCAAATACTCTGCCGCCGCTTATTTCGCGGTCGCTTACGGGCATTATTTTCTTGTATGAGAACTTGAACTCCCTTGGGTCATCGTCCTCATTCGGATATTCGGGGTATGCGCCTACGGGGAACTGCTCGGTGGTGTTGTGGTTGCATGTCCAGGTTTCGTCCGTGCACAGAAATTCACTGTTTATATATATGCAGGGAAAGGAATACGTGTCGCATATAACCCGTATATTAGCGGTGTGTGTACCGACGCCGAACTCCACTTTATCGTTTATGCTGAGTCTTTTTCCGTCAATTTCAATGTATCCGGTTCCATGTGACTTTATATTGAAAAATCCTTCTTTGTCAGAGCTGAAAGTCTTTGAAAAGGTGACGACAGGGTAGGGAACCGACAAAGACCAGAAACACGGGTATTCGGCGCCGAATTCCTCCCGGCGGGAATGAAGCTTTATAGAATGATACAACTCGTAGTCGCCCATAAGCCATATCCATTTTGCCTTATTCATTTAAATTACCGTCCTTTACAGTTTTATCTGAGATTTACCAATCGAGCGTAATTTCTTTACCTGCGTCTGAGGAGTCATATATCGCCTGCATCATGCGTGCGGTAAGGATGACCTTGTCAATATGAGACTGAATCTTCTCGCCGGTCTGTACGCATCTTATAAAGCTGTTGATTTCTTCCTGGAACATATTGACGCTTTCAAACTGAGGTGTTTCATCCCAAAGCTTTCCGTCTTTGGTGCCGTATATGGTAAAATTGCCTCCGTATGTAAGTCTTATACCCGCCTTGTCGCCGAGAAAATCTATATAAGTTTCTGACGGTCCTATATTCTGTGCCCAGGCGCCGTTAAGCGAAATGGTGGGACCGTTGTCGGTACGGATAAAGGCGGTGACGCTGTCGTCAACGTCGTATGTGCCGTTGAGATCTTTGGTCTCCTCGCTCCACATGCCCTCGTACACATAGTTTTTCATATCTTTGCCGAGCTTTGAAAATGCCTTTCCAGATACGGTAATCGGCTTTGGGTCACCTGTGCAATACATAACTATGTCGAGATAGTGCACACCCCAGTCAATAAGCGCTCCGCCTCCGGCAATCGCTTTTGTGGTAAAAGCTCCTCCCAGACCGGGTATGGAACGGCGCGCCCTGAATGAAACATAAACGTGATAAATTTCGCCGAGTTCACCGGATTTTATAATGTCCCTGATTTTATTGACCGCGGTGTTGAAGCGGTTTACAACGCCGATATTAAGTGTTTTTCCGGTTTCATGCTGTATATTTTGCATCTTTTTGGCTTCATCGTAAACGCGCGCCGCGGGTTTCTCACAGAGCACATGTTTGCCTGCAAAAAGAAAGTCAATGGAGATTTCAGAATGCATTTTGTTCGGAGTGCAAACAGATACGGCGTCGATTTCCGGGTCGTTCAGAATCTGATGGTAATCGTAAACCGCTTCGCCGCAACCGTACTTTTTAACGGCGGCATCGGCTTTTTCGGGAATAATATCGCAGAAATATTTAATTTGAGCATCCGGGTTGTTGAGATAAGACGGGATATGAGCCGCATTGGCTATGCATCCGCATCCGATGATAGCTACATTTACTTTTTTCATAAATCCTCCGTACCGAAAAAGGTTTTAGTGTTTTGACGGAAAGAATTCCGTCTATACAAAATTATAACAAAATAACTCTGTCAAGTCAATATGATTATTTATTTTTATGTTACAATTTTCTGTAACATAAGTGTTTTTTCGACATAGAATGGTAGTGTAAAGAAATTGATTAACCTTCGGGCAATTTCTTTTAAAGTTTAACATACTATTTTAGGGGGATATATAACATTATGACCGAAAACAGATTTTCATGCGGACCCGGTTCGGGCAGGGAAAGCGTTTCAATCGAAACAAACAGAATTCTTGATTCATGCAAGGACAGAGACTGTTTCGAGAATGTCCGTGTATTTCTCACAGACTTTGGAAATGAGATAGTTGAAAGAACCAGCACAATCAGAGTAAAAAGTTCCTGCATTACGTGGACATACATCAATATAGACCCGGTTCAGTTTAACAAAGGTTTTTATACCGTAACAATCAGATTTTATATAAAGCTTGTATGTGAGGCGTGCGTAGGAGGAGGACATTCTCAGGAGTTCGACGGTATTGCCGTTCTTGAGAAAAACGTAATTCTTTACGGCGGAGAGAGCAATGTCAATATTTTCCGCAGTTCTTCCGACTCAATGAGCTTCTGCGCTCAGCCGGAACCCTGCTGCTGCGAAAAGAATGTTCCCACCGCTGTGGTTGAAGTAGTTGATCCTATTGTTCTCGGACTTAAAGTGGTTGAGAATGTAAACGATTGCTGCTGCTGTTGCTGCTGCGCATGTGATATACCTGAGAGCATAACAAATACGCTTTCGGCAAATCTCAGCGGTGATAACGGAAACGAGCCTGGCAGATACCTTGCGGTTTCTCTCGGAATATTCTCGATTATCCGCATAGTACGCCCGGCACAGTATATCGTAAACGCTACCGAATACAGCATACCCGACAAAGAATGTGTTTCCGCTACACAGGATGATCCTTGCAGCGTATTCCGCGCAATGGCATTTCCTACCTCTGAATTCAGCATGGGAAGTACGCCGACATTCCTCGGCGACAGATCCGGCAATCCCGGAAAATGCGGCTGCTGAACAGCTTTGCGGAATTAATTGACTGAATTATAGTATTCTGAAAATCCCCTCGGCGAAAAAACCGACAAACGGTACGCCGAGGGGATTTTTTGTATCGGGTTGACTTCTGTATTGATTTCTCAGTCCGCGGCCCGAAGTCTTTCAACTATGCTTTGCTTTTCAAGGTTCCTGAAGCAGATATACGGAATCAGTACGGCAAAGGCAATCAGAATCGGCGTGCATATCGTAAGCGGCATAAGTGTGAAACGAAATGTAGAAGTCCAGTCATTCGCCACAATCATACGGACGCCTATTCCTACCGCCAAAGCAGACAATATATATGAGGAAATCAGAGTAAACGCGGCATAATAAAGTCCCTCGTCAATCAGCATTCTTCTGAGCTGTCGCTTTGTCATTCCGATGCTTTGTATCATCGCGAATTCCTTTTGTCTTGAAACAATGGCGGTTACCATGGAGTTGATAAAGTTCAGGATTCCGACCAAAGCGATAATAATACTTATTGCCAGACCCATTACGGTATTGGCGCGCGTCTGATCTTTATAGTGTTCTGTTAATGTGGTTTTTGAGGTGAAATTCAGGCTCTTATCCTCATCTTTGCGGTATTCATTCAGCATCTGCTCGGCGTCGGCGCGATATTCTTCGGATACGTCGAAGAACAGCTTGCGAAGCGTATTGTCCGGGTACATCTGTCGGAATGTGTCGGCAGGGAGATAAAAGGAAAGAAAATCCGGGGTGTTGCCGTTCAGTCCCTCAGTGACAGCTGATATGTCGGTAACGATAGCCATGACCTCATATTGCGTACCGTTCAGGTCAACCAAATCTCCTACCGAATATGTAGGCTGTGTTTCATATTCGTTTTCCTCTGCGCCCGATGCCGCTTCGACAATCACATATCCGCCGGCGAGAAATTTCTCTTTGTCAAAATTTCCTTGGAGCATTATGCCGTCTTTTGAGAAAGTATCTAAGATCAGTCCGTCAACACCGTATAAAACAGACGTACACTCGCCGCTTTCAATCATGTCATGGTATGCTTCCGCCAGCGCAGGCTCGGTAGCCTCGATATATGACAAACGGTCGTCCGCATTATAGTATTCCTGAATATTTTCGAGGGCGGATTCTCCTATTTTGTGCGTGAACACCTGAGAATACAGACGTCCCGTGGATTCAAGCCCCTGAAGTTCTTCTATATTCCGCACAAGCTTGGGGGATATGGTTGTCCCGTGCGGGTCGTAAATGCCGAATACGGAAGAGATAGAACTGTCCTCAACCTCAAAATCGCTTATGACTGTCTGACTCATATATTTATCAATGTCAAAACTCGCGGTTTTAGCGTAAACACAGGACAAAAGGACAAGTCCCAGTGTCAAAGAACAGATAACGGTAACCGTGCGCTTTTTGTTTCTGCCGAGATTTGCAAACGCCATTTTTGCGATGCTCGCTCCGGTATTGCTTTTTTTCATTTTCTTTATTCCGTCGTTTCCGGAGTCGGTGTACCGCAAAGCTTCTATGGGAGATACCTTGCCGGCGATCTTTGCGGGTTTTTTGCAGGAAATCAAAACCGTAAGATACGCGAACAGTGCCGAACCTATGAAAATCAACGGGTTTACATCGGTTTTGGCCTTTTCATCCAAGCCGGTGATTATTACGGGAACCAGTACCGCTCCAAGAAAATAGCCGATAATAAGACCTATGGGAATGCCGATAACCGACATGCGGTTGGCTTGCCCGAATATTATTTTTTTGAGTTGTTTTTTTGAGGCACCCAGTGTTTTGAGTCTGCCGTAGAAACGGATGTCTCCGGATACGGAAATCTGAAAGATATTGTATATTATCAGATAACCGCTGACAAAAACGAGTATCATACAGATTGCCATTGGCAGAATTTCACGGATTATGTTGTTGTTCGCACTGGAGTCATATCCCGCGTTTGCGGAAAGCGATACACTGTCCGAAAGACCTGTGTCTGCCAGAAGCTGTTCGGCGGAATTTTCCGGATTTTTTTCGCTTTTGAGATTTAAATGGAGCGTTACCGTACCGAATATCTGACCGTTTTGAATCTGTGCGGTTTGGTCGATGCCCGAACATTCTGTACTGACAAATAACTCGGAAACCAATGCCATGCTTGACGTTGCGGCGTAGTTTCCTTCCCAATACCCCGAAAGAATAAAGGTTTTGGTGACATATTGGTCGCTGTTCAAATCTTCCCGCCATTTTAAGGTGATTTCCTGTCCCAGCTCATACGGAAGTCCCAGCTTGTCAAGTACAATTGTGTCCAAAGCAATTTCATTTTCCTTTACCGGCAGTTTTCCGGTTGTGGGATATGAAAAGCATGATTTGGCGTAATTTTCATCGGCATAACGGATTTCGGTCTGTCTGCCGTTGAGTTCCTCATTCTCGGCGACTCCGATTACAATACTTTTTCCCCAATCTTTGACGGAATTGTGAGAAATGATTTTTTCCGCGTCCTCGTCCGTTATGGAGCCTGAGCTCAGGTGACTGTTGTAACCTATCTGTTTAAAATTCATTTCCCGCATATTTTTTATCATACTCAATGACAGTACAAAAAGCGTCGTAAACATCACGGTTGTGAGAATGATTGCGAATATCGCGACCGTATTCCGTGTTTTGTTCGCCTTGAAGGAGCGGGATGTGAGGGTATGTATGATTGACATTTTTCTTTTCATGTTTAAAGCCCACCTTACTTTGCGATTTTGCCGTCTTCAATGTGAATTGTGCGGTCAGCCCTGTCGGCAATGTCGGGGTTGTGCGTTATCATAACAATTGTCTGATTGAATTTTTCGCTTGTAACCTTAAGAAGACCGATAACCTCATCGCCGGTCTTGCTGTCCAGATTTCCGGTAGGCTCGTCCGCAAGGATTATCGCGGGCTTTCCCGCCAATGCCCTTGCTATCGCGACCCGCTGCTGCTGACCGCCCGAAAGGGTGTTTGGCATGTTGTAAAGCTTTTTTTCAATGCCGAGTATGGATATTATTTCTTTGATATAATTCTCATCCGGCTTTTTTCTGTCAAGTTCGATGGGCATTACGATATTTTCGTATACGTTGAGAACGGGCACCAGATTATAATTCTGAAATATAAAGCCGATACGCTGACGGCGAAAGACTGTCAGATCTTCATCATTGAGCTTTCCCAGCTCATAGTTATCTACATTGACGCTTCCGGATGTGGGTCTGTCCAATCCTCCGAGCATATTCAGAAGCGTGGATTTTCCGCTGCCCGATGTTCCGATTATTGCCACGAATTCTCCGGGTTCAACCGAAATGCTTACGTTGTCAAGCGCTTTTACTATATTGGGCTCGCTGCCGTATTGTTTGGTTAAATTTTTTGTACTTAAAATACTCATGTGTTTTACCTCTCTTTTTTGGTTTGACATTATTATAGCTCAAACAAAAAAATAATCAACACAAAACGCAAAAACTAACATTTACGGCGTAAAAACTAATATAAATTGCGGAAAAAAGAAAAACGCCGCGCTTCGGCGGCGAATTTTAGCTGTTCTTTTTTACATAACTCATTTAACAGCGGTTTATTAGTTCAATTTAAGAAAATTTCAGTCAGGGTAGGGAATTAAGATTTTTAACAGAAATCTTCCGTCGGAAGTCCGGATACTGCATTGTCCGCCGTACTTTTCGACGGCGTTTTTTATATTCGGAATTCCGAATCCGTGCATGAAGCGGTCTTCCTTTGTCGTATTTTCGGAATTTGCGGCGTCTGTCAGAGTATTGTTTTCAACCGTGATAACCAGCATGTCCCGTATGCGGTCTGCCTTTACGGTAACAAGACGCATATCTTCGGGAATCTTTTCACTGGCTTCTATGGCGTTGTCAATTGCGTTTCCGAAAACAGTACTGATGTCCAAAGGCTCGATAAAACAGTCGGGGTCAAGGTGAACTATAGCGTTAAAATCAATATTTTTTTCTTTTGCAAGGTGGCTTTTATCACGTATGATTACATCGAGAAACTCATTTCCCGTGTGAATGTAATTTTCATAATCCGCTATTTGTTCTCTCAGTCCCTTTGCCATTGTTAAGGTTTCCGGCGTGGATATATTACTTTCCAGAATGAGCAGATGGTTTTTGAGATCGTGATAAATGCTTCTTATACGTTCTTCGTTTTTGAGACGGTCCTTATAATAGTTGCGTTGGTTTTCCATTTCCTGCGCGCGATAGGAGACCTGCATGGAATTATATATGTAAGAAGCCAGATACATACAGCCGAAGCTTGAAAATATGGAGGCTATGCAGATCGGGTATACTATGGCGGTGTCTTCGGGCATAAAATAAATAATCGTAAAAATAGCGACAAACGAAGCCAAAGTCAGCATGTCAACAATCAACCACATTTTTACGGTCAGATGCGAGGCTATTTTTGAGAGAAATCTTCTTAAAATCAGATAAGCCGCTATCCAGAACAATAATCTTACAATTAAAGATATGGTACGCACCGCGGTGCTGATAAGCATTAATTCCGGTGATTTCAGCGTTTCTTCATATGTCGCTTTGGTTACGGCATAGAAAATTCGTCCCCCCATGTCCTGTACCAAGTAATTGACTGCTATAAGGGCAGGGTAGAACACCAGAAGCACCGATATTTTTTCCATCATTTTTCCCCTGTAGAATATAAGAACATAAAAAAAGAACAAAATCATTGTCCCGAGAAGATTACCAAGATCATTGGAATAGATTATAGAGTCCGCAAGGTATACGCAGACCAAAAAAGCAAAGATTACAGCTATGAGGTGCTTTCTCAAAGGAAGAAACGCCTTTAAAATCAGAAAAAAGAAAAAAGCGTAGGTCCATGTAACGATAAGGGAGATTATTTCCAAAAAGCGAATCATAATAAGTTCCCCCAATATTGCGCGAGCTTATCCATGAATTCTTTTCTTTTCGGTTGGCTTATCGGGATGAC
>CASEEB010000049.1 GCA_949286815.1 uncultured Eubacteriales bacterium
TCGCGCTGTCTGCGGGCAAATTTACTTTTTTCTGACAATATTGCAAAAAGTTTTTTCTTATTTCGCAGAAGTCTGAAATTTTTACTGTAAAAAATCAACGCGGCTGTCATAAATATCGCCAGCACCAAAACCGAGGCAAAAATTGCTATGGTCGGCAAAGCAATCGGGATTCCAAAAAATGAAACCGTTCTGTAAAATCCCGTCAAATCACAGCCCTGTGCCATTGACGCAAGATTAAGGTATTTGCTTGCGGGAACAGTGCCCTCATATTCACGCATATACGGCAAAACATTCAGCACCGAAAACAGCGCCCCGGCGCCAAAGCATCCGACATAAGATATCTTAAGAGACGAAACAACAGCCAAAAATGACGCGTAAACCAAAAAAGCAATTACTCTGATTCCCGTGTGCAGCAACAGATACTCAAAAACCGAGCACCTAAAAGGCACGGCGTAAAAATCCGGAAATGACTGTATCGGCATCCAAATCGATGAATATCCGCACGACGCCCATGTCGCCGCAAATGAAACCGCGCAAAACAGCACGGTTATCAAAGCGCTCACGCCAAGTGACACCGCAATCTTTGCCCCCGCCGTACACGCACCTCCCTTTCTTGCCGCTCTTATCACGGGATGCACGTCGCAATAATAGTCATTCAAGAAAATATACGGAACAGTGAATGTCAAAGCCAGAACAATAAGTATCGGAACCGTTATATTCTGCAGATAAATATCATAACCATACGAATATTCACAGTCCTTGGGGACGACATTTAAAATTTCAGTATACTTTTCCGTCAATTTTTCCTGCATACGCACCTGATAGCTGTCGCTCGAATATCCGAAAGCATATAAATCGTCAATCTTCCGATCTGCTAAATTTATGATTTTTTCAATAGACTTTGTATGACCATGATAATATTCGACTTTTTCATATACATTGTTTAGAATATTGAAATCGTCATGTGAACTGCCGGGAAAATATGTAGTCGGGAAGCTGAACTCCGGATTTCTGATATTTTCCATCGCAAGAATTTGCAGCTCCTCATAATACGCGTCTGTCTTTTCCGTGTCCGAAAGATATTCCGAATAAACCTCCCTGAATACAATTTCATACTCGTCCGGCATTGAAAGGAAATAACTCAGGGCGAAATTCAAAACAATCAGGAGCAAAAAAAGTATACAGATGACGCGCGAATAAAAAAGCTTTTTCAGCTCAAAGTTAAAAATACTCATTTTTATGACCATTCCTTTCTTTCGCCAAATCAGCGTTTTGCGCGGCTTGCCCTTGGCAAATCGTCGCCGTGCTTTTGGCGTCGAAGTCACAAAAAGCGTGTTTGAAAATTTATTTTCAAACTTCTCTCAATTCAAATTATTTTATCTGATACTCCATCTGCCCCGAAAATTGAAAGATAATAATCCTCAAGTGTCGGCATAACTTCCACCGCGTTTTCCGTGGGCTTACCGTCATGCAATACCCGCAGTTTAACTCCGTCATCTTCCGCGTTTATATTGGTTACATGGTATTTTTTCTGCAGCTGCGCCACCTCATCGTGACTACATGTGATATTCCATACTTTTCCCTCTGTTGTTTTTACAAGCGCTGCCGCGCTGTCAAAGGCAATAATCTGCCCCTTCTTGAGCATAATTATTTCTTTAGCCGTAAATTCAACATCGCTGACCACGTGCGTGGCAAGCAAAACTATCTTATCAAGCGCGATTTCAGAGATGTAATTCCGAATTTCTATTCTCTGTTTGGGGTCAAGCCCCGCGGTCGGCTCATCAAGAATCAGGATTTTCGGACTGCCCAATACCGCCTGCGACAGCCCCAAACGCTGTTTCAT
>CASEEB010000050.1 GCA_949286815.1 uncultured Eubacteriales bacterium
CGCATTGGCTGTTATGAAAAAACGATAATCTGTAAGTACTTTGAATATTATAAATAATAAATATAAACGGGGCTGTGAATCAGCTCCGTTTTTAAGTATGACGGGCATAACAAAGCTCTGCGGTGAAAGTCCGCCGGGAGGCAGTTACCGACCAACCCGAAAGCGACTCCCAAGGTTTGTACCGTGAGGTGCGGGCGAGAAGAAGGGATAGCGAAATCGTAGCCTGACGGACGGAAACTCGGTACGAAGGCGAAATAGGCGGATAAGTTGGCTTAAAGCAACGAAGTCCCAAAGGTAACCGTAACCCTATTGCGTAAACCGAGCAGGTAGACGAGGAAAGATTATTCCATCTGATTTTTTTAGTGACAACGAATATTGAAAGTTTCTATTTCGAAGTTTTATCAAAAACAGAATTAAAAGCTTGAAGAGACGTGTTTAAATTGAGCATCTTTCCGACAAACGTTGATTCGGTGAGTGGATAATCAGATAAAAATATGGGGTTGTTAAGTGCATTTGTCACCATGCCAATTGTCATTATAATAATATGTTGAGAGGAATATGAACACGACGACCGAGACTCTAAAACATGTCCTGTCCATGCAATTTTTGCTGTTGTATCGTCACCAGCATTGAATTGTGATACAATATTATTTTTAATACTAAGACGAGTCTTATGATCAATATTTGTATGTGTACATGAAGCGGTAGTATCTGAAATAGTTGTCGGCGTGCCGGTACATGTATCTGCACAAGAATAATATGAAGAGACAGTATAAGTGGTTTCTACACCAAATAGCTGCAACAAAATCTCAGAACATATATTTTGATATTCAACAACATCCTGCCCGGTACTATTAAATCTAATTTCATATCCATCATCAATATAGTGATTTACTGCAAATGAATAATTAAGTGGCTTTAATGTCCATTCATCTCTATAATTTGAATTATCAGTATACGATATTTGTGTAAGATCGGTTCCATTGGAGTTTGCTGTAAGAGGTACCGACAAAACGATTCCGGTTGACTCTGTTGCTTTGCATTTTAATATTAAATTTCCCGCGGAGGTTCTGTCAAGCAGCCAAAGAGTATAATCATTTTGCGTATTATACTGTTTTATAGATGATGTATCGCTCGAATCAACACCTATATACAAATTACTATACACCGATTTTAATCTGACATAGCCACCCGAACCGGAAACATGCTCAATATTCCATTTTGCCTGATTTCCTGTGTGATAGTTCCATTGCTGAATAATAGCGCCTGAATTCCCTGACGGTCCTTCTATATCAATATATCTTCTGGTCGATGCATTCTGCACATAGTAAGTTCCTTCTTGTGGAATTATTATGAATGAATAAGATCCCGAATGTGATAGCGTGCCGTCAGAATATTTTATTCTACTGTTGATCCTGATCCGCCCCGGATTTAAGGCGTGAAGAGTCATTCTGTTTGTTGAAAAATTCCAAGAAAGTTCTCCCAGATCTTCATATCCCGATGCTATATTCATCGATAAGGTATTGGCGTCTATATATGTAGACCAGCCTACAAGCGTTGCTCCATCTATGTCATCTGCTATTATTCCTATATTGCCCCAAGAAGTTTGGAAGCGAACACACTACCAATATAAAAGACAGCAAAAATGCTATCCATTTTTTACTTACCAATTTTTTTCATACTGTTTTTCTTTTCATTATTTTTTAGGGTAATAGGTGGTTCGCATATAGGCGCTAACCTATATGCCGAAACAACGAAAGATCAGAGGGAATCTACGGTCGTTGAATTGACCTCCTGAAAAAATAATTGATAAGATAATAAAACAGCGCATAAGGACAACAGGCATTTCATCCCGACATCTTTATGCGCTTATTTTTTATTAAGCCAAATTTCCTCACGCGGACTCCTCGCCTCATCGCGAGAACAACTCGACAACAATAAAATTCTTTGCGCATTGTTGGCGGGTTAGGTGTTTGGTTTCTTACGACTATTTTATTGTGTTTATATTATAATATATTTGGGACAATTTGTCAAGCGGGTAAGCGCATTTATCACAGCAACAGCATTTACTTTTAAATTTTAATCCCGAGAGTTTCGATTTCGTTTAAACAAAATTCTTGACAGGCCCATTTGTGGCACAAAAGTCAGTTCTTAAAAGAGCAATTTCAAAAGAAATACTGACCAAGCGAGGCTTAGTCAGTATTTACGATTACTACCTAAAGGTAGCTCATATTTAATTTTGATTTGAACCGCCGTATGCCGAACGGCACATTTGGTGTGAGAGGTGGTTTAATTTCATCCTACTCGATTAATTACACTATAATTATTATTCCATAATAATTATTCTTTATGATTTCTTTCGTATCTGACGAAGATATAAGCCAAAATAACCCCTGCTATAAACAGGACAGCGCCTATCGCCAGATCAAACCACATATCAAAATCAAAGTTCCAGCCTTTGTATACTTCGGTTATTTCGGGATTGAAAAACATGGTTATAACAGAGCCGAGCGATAATCCCGAAATTGTAAAAAAGGCAGGGGCTCTTTTTATTTCGAGCAGACGGGAGAGAAATTTTGAAACTGTAAGCAGACCCGCGGCAAATCCCAATACAAGGCAAATGTAAACAATGAATATCTGAGGATTGCTTTTCCAATAAGTAAGACTTATTGAATTTATAAGGGGAGTGAAGTATCCGACGGTCATCAGAATAGCGGTTGCGCTGAGTCCCGGAACAAGCTGTGTGATTGAAACGATATAACCGAGCACTATAAAAATAATATAGTGCCATATCTGTAAATTTTCCAAAGATTCCGAACCGGATGTCATGAATACCGAGAAAGCCGAGATGGCAATAGGCAAAGCAAGTCCGACTATGAAAAGACATATGCGCGGGACGGTTATTTTCTCTCCTTTGAGCTGGTCTTTAACAGACGGAAAAGCTCCGAGCATCAATCCCGCGAACAAAGCGACAATGGCGAACGGCAAAAGGTTGAGAAGTGTTTTTACACCGAAGAAACCGAGAACCAATCCTATTACAGCGCCAATCAGAATGGGTAGAAGAAACCGCACGCATTTTTTGAATTTTTTAAAAAGATTTCCGAGCGCGTACAAAAGTTTTTCGTAAAGTCTGAATATTATCGCCACGGTGCTGCCGCTTACACCCGGAACTATAATTGCAAGTCCGATAAACGCGCCGAGCGCTCCGCTTTTCACAAGTTCACGTTTGTTTTCATACTGCAGGGAAATTTCCTCTGCCGTCTCGGCTTCTGATATTTTTTTTGAGTCAATATTGATTTTATCTTCGCCGAGTTGGTTTGTTTGGTTTTTGTTATTCTCTTTCATATAGTTCCTCTTGAATTAAATATTGTTTAATCATGGAATTGGATATTTCTGATTTTTCATTTTCTATAATTTAATAATATTGTCACCGACAAGTTCTGCCTCGCGGGAATTGTGTGTTACATATATAACGGTTTTGTTTTTCGCGGAAATTTTCAGTGTTTCAATCATTATTGCGGTCATGTTTTCGTCGATTGAAGAAAAAGGTTCGTCAAGCAAAAGCAGGTTGGCGTCCGTGGCTTCGGCATACGCCAGAAATCTCGCGAATGACACCCTTTGCCTCATTCCTCCCGACAGCTCCCGGGGATATTTGCCGCTGTCATTTTCCATACCGGTAATCGACAGGTATTTCTGTGAAAGCGATTTATTATCTGACGGCAAAACGGCTTCAATATTGCGTGACGCGGTAAACCACGGTAACAGCCTCGGCTCCTGAAACATGTATGAAATATTTCCGGAGTGTACAAACTTTCCTCTGTCAGGATTTACAATTCCCGCGGCGATTGAAAGCAATGTGGTTTTTCCTTTCCCGGATTCACCCATAATCACACTGATTTTCTCTTCGGGGACAGAGAGGTTAAAGTTGTCAAACACGACTTTATCACCGTATTTCTTTGAAATATTAACAAATTCAGTCAATTAAATCCACCGTTCCTTTTTCTCCGTATTTACCGGTTATGCCGTCGGACAGCTTATTCGTGGCAAAAACAAGCAGTTTTTCTATAGCGGCGCTTATTGCTATCGTTGCCACCGTCCAGGCAAAAAGCTCTGTTGTCTGAAGATACAGCTTCGATTCAAAGATATATTTTCCGATAGAGACCATGGGAAGCGCAAGCACCTCCGCGGCAATGCCCGCTTTCCACGCTATCCCCGTGGAGGATTTCAGAGCCGATACAAAATACGGCATGACCGAAGGAAAATAAATGTACCTTATCCTTGCGGTTGATTTCATCTTATAAGCCGTCGCAAGCTCCAAAAGATTTCTGTCAGTTTGTTTTATTCCGGTCTCCATGTTTGTCCAGACGACAGGAAGCAGTATCAAAGCGGAGATTACGGCGGGCATGATGTCTCTCCCTATCCAGAGAAGCAGCAGGAATATAAATGACGCCACGGGAGTGGATTTTACGACCGACATAAAAGGCGAGAGCAGGTCATGAATGAAGGGAACAGCGGACGATAAAACAGCCAATAAGACACCCGCGGTTAAGGCAAATACCACTCCGATTGCGATTCTCAGAAATGATGTCATAACAGTGATGTAAAAGTTGATTTCGCATAATAGCTCAAAAAGTCTTCCGAATACCTTGAGCGGGGAAGGAAATAACAGGTCATTTGATATTATAAGTGAAATTATCTGCCAGATAAGCAGCCAGAAAAGTAAGACAGCTGCCGATTTGATGATTTTTTTAATCTTGCTCATTCCCCGGTGTAATAGATTCCCGAATCGGGAACTTTGTTTCCTATTGATGCAGGTGCCACCGAATAGAGCGCGGTGAAAAATTTATCGAGCGAGGATTGCATTTCATTTCCGTCAACGTAGCAGATGTTGCATTTGGGTATTGCCTTTTCGGCAACGGCGGCGTTTGTAAATACATTTTCGCTCTGTATGGCTTCGGACGCCTCTTTGGGATTTTCCACGGTGAACTCTACCGACGCTTTATATTCCTCAAGGAATTTGTCAAGCTCATTCTTGTGTTCTTCTATAAATTCTGTCCTTGCGACTATACATCCTTGGGCAAGAGAGCCGGGTTCGGCCACTTTATCCCATTCGGCGGTGAGGTCAAGAGAGACCTTCAGTTTGTCGTTCGCGCTCTGCGCGATGGTAACCATCGGTTCGGGAAGCACCGCGATGTCCACCTGACCCGACGCAAGGGCGGTTCTCAGGTCTGCCGGCTGAGCGAACGAATTGTCAATTATAACGTCTTCTCCTACTTTAAGACCGTTTTTTTCGCACAGATATTCAAAAATAAATGTGGGGTTCTGCGCAGGACAGTAAACTGTTTTACCCTTAAGATCCGAAAAATCCGAAACGGTGATTTTCTCACTGTTTGTCATGAGATAGAGCACTCCGAGTGTGTTTATTGCCACGATTTTGACTCCGCCGTTTGTGGTGTTATAAAGATTCGCGGCGGCGTTTGTCGGCAGGGCCGCGATATCGACCGTTTTATTTACAAGTGCCGCCGTAATGTTGGAGGCGTCGCTTTCGACAGTGAATTTGTAGTTGAGTGAGGCTTTATCGTTTTTGCTGTCATTTATAAGTTTAGCCATGCCGAATCCGGTAGTGCCGTTTAAAACCGATATTCTGATTTCGGTTTCGGTGTCGGGCTTCGACTGACAAGCGGTGATAAACATCGCTGTGATTATAATCGAGAGCAGAAGTGTGAAAATTTTGATAGTTTTGGTTTTCATGTTGTGTGCCTTTCTTTTTGTGCCGCGTGTCGAGTAAACACGGAAGCTTTTAAATTAATATATGTATATATATTTTTTCAGTCATCAATGAGAATTTTAATCGGAGAGCATTTTCCGCCGTTGCATTTGCTCTCGGATACACTGCACGCGGCGACACCGAGGCGCACATTCATTTCGGCTTTCAGGATGATTTTATCTCCCGCTTTTGATAACGGATGTTCGACCGAAACAGCGCCGTCAGCTTCGATTTTGGTGTGCATAAAAATATTTATCGGTTGAATTACAGGTCTTTTTTCACCCAGACAGCGGTTTATATTGTCCAGACAGTTCGGATGTCCCGTTCCGTTGTGATAAAAGAAATCATACATTTCGGGGCGGCAACACGGGAAAAGCAGGTCATGCTCGCCGACATCGTCATATATTACCCTGAACATCGGGCGGTAGAGATTAGAGTAAATGTGACTTCCGACCGCCAGTCGCAGCGACTCGTTACAGTCTATCGTCACTCCGGGGGATAAAAACTCCTCCGGGTTTTCCTTGCACTCCGCGAAAAAATCCGCAACCTGTCCTCCGTCAATGTCAACAATAGAAATTTTCTGTCCCGCCGACACGTCAATGCTTATCGCGTCGCAGGCGTTTACGGTATATTCCATTTAATACTCCTTATTTGTAGTGTTCAAGCATACCCTGTCTGTCAAGCAGGGTTATTTCCTTACCGTCTTTTTTTATGAATCCGTCTGTTTCAAGCCTGACATAAGCACGGTAAAGCGAGGCGCGTCCGATATTTAACATATCCGCCGTGGCGCTTGCCGAAAAGGGTATTACGACAGTTTCCTTTTCCGCTATCGAGTCAATCAGATAAGAGAGCCGTCTTTCCGCGCTTCCGGCGGTCAGAAGGGTTATTTTTCTGTTAAGATAGCAGATTCTTTCGGACAAAAATCTGATATATCCATACATTATATTTTTGTCGGTTTCAAGAAGTTCTTTCATTATGTCTTCGGAAATGGGGAAAATAACGGTTGGAGACATGGCGATAATTCTGCTGACATAGTTTTCACAGGTGAAAAGATTTGCCACTCCGGTCACATCGCCCGCGCACAAGGTTCTGAGTAATATATTCCTGCTTTCGTCCGGAGAATATACGGCGGCGTTTCCGGAAAGAAATACTATTACTTTCCGATCTCTTTCGGCGGGTGAATAAATGGTTTCTCCCCGGATAAATTTTTGAGCCGGGCGGCGTTTTTCGACTATTTGTCGAAGGGAATTTTCGGACGCGTCGGCAAAAATGCTCACCTTTTTAAGCTTTTGGATAATTATTTTGCCGCCGATATTGATCTCTTTCATAACTCACCCCGCTCACTGTCTCAAATGATACAGTATGATACAATATTATACAACATTTCCATGTATTTGTCAATAGCGGTTTTGGGCAAAAAAAGATGTGAATAAAATGTAAAATAATATTTTTCTATATATACTTTATGTGAATTTTATAGTATAATAAACTTTGTATGAGATGTTTTGCTTATCTCAGTCAACGTTTCGGAAAGTTATTATAGCGAGGTGTGGAATAATGACATTGGTGATACTTGCCGCGGGAATGGGGTCTCGGTACGGAGGGCTGAAACAGCTTGAGCCGTTTACCGAAAGCGGAGAATTTATAATTGATTTTTCTATTTTTGACGCAATACGCGCGGGATTTGACAAGGTTGTTTTTATTATCAAACGGGAAAACTATGATTTATTCAGAGAGACTGTCGGAAAACGAGTGGAAAATCATATTAATGCTGAATACGTTTTTCAGGAGACAGACAGGCTTCCGCGAGGTTATGAATCATTGGCGAACAGAGTAAAGCCTTGGGGAACCGCACATGCGCTGCTTTGCGCGGAAAAATCGGTAACAGATAATTTTGCCGTGATTAACGCGGACGATTTTTACGGACGAGAGGCGTTCGTCAAGCTTGCCGGTCACCTGAAAACGCTTGACGGCACAGACAGCAGGCATTTCTGCATGATAGGGTATACTTTGAGAAAAACATTGACGGAAAACGGAACCGTTTCAAGAGGGCAGTGCGTTGCCGACGAAAAAGACATGCTTGTCTCGATAACCGAAAGAACAAGTATAATGAAAGACGGCGAAAACGCGAAATATCTGACGGACAACGGCGAATGGATATATATGGACGGCGATACCATAGTGTCGATGAACTGTTGGGGGTTGACTCCCGAAATTTTCGGTTTCATAGAAAAAGGATTTGCGGAATTTCTCGCGGACGGAAAAGGAGATATTCTGAAAAAAGAGTATTATCTTCCAGCCGCGATTGACGATATGATGAAAAAGGGACTGTGCGATGTGAAAGTTTACCCGACCTCCGAGGAATGGTACGGAGTCACATATCCCGAAGACAAGGAAATGGTGATGAGTGCCGTAAAAAATATGGTAAAGTCGGGAAAATATCCGCAAGGACTTTGGAATTGAATTTTAAGGATGACTGAATTAGGCGCGGCGCATATACTGATTTTAAAGCGGCGCAAGTAATGAGTAAGCTTTTCAATAATTTTGCACAAGGCGCAGAGGAGCAATAGCTCATCTGGTTTCAGCGAAAGATTAAACTGACGCTGAAAGTCTGGTATGAAATCTGAGCCTGAATGGCGGGGACATATGCGCCATATTATAAATTTGTCTGATAAAAAAAAGATATACAGGAGATAAAGATGTCGGTTTTAATTACGGGCGGAGCGGGTTTTATAGGCTCCCATACAGCGGTTGAATTTCTGAATGCGGGATATGATATTGTGATTGTGGACAATTTCTGCAACAGCAAGCCGGTAGTGCTTGACCGCATTAAGGCAATTACGGGAAAAAATTTTAAATTTTATCAATTGGATTTGCTTGACGCGCAGGCACTTGAAAATGTATTTGAGGAAAATAAGGACATTGACAGCTGCATACATTTTGCGGGACTGAAAGCGGTCGGTGAGTCTGTTTATAAACCGATTGAGTATTACCACAATAACCTGACCGGAACTCTTGTGCTTTGTCAGACGATGAAAAAGTACGGAGTAAAAACAATGGTTTTCAGTTCTTCCGCGACTGTATACGGGGTGCCTGAAAGTGTTCCGATAAAAGAGGACGCGAAAATCGGTGAGGCGACAAATCCTTACGGAGAGACCAAAGTAATGATTGAAAGGATACTTCGCGACATTTATAAATCGGACAATGAGTGGAACATATCTGTTCTGCGTTACTTTAACCCGATAGGCGCGCACAAGAGCGGACTTATCGGCGAGGATCCGAAGGGAATACCGAACAATCTTCTTCCGTATGTTACACAGGTCGCGTCGGGAAAGCTTCCCTATCTGCATGTGTACGGAGACGATTACGACACTCACGACGGTACGGGAGTGCGCGACTATATACACGTTGTAGACCTTGCGCAGGCACACCTGAAAGCGCTTGAATCCATTAAGCTCAGAGGAGGCATTGATGTTTTCAACATCGGCACCGGGACCGGATATTCGGTTTTGGATATTGTGAAAGCGTATGAAAAGGCCACAGGCAAAAAAATAAATTATAAAATAGAGGGGAGAAGACCGGGGGACGTAGGCGCTTGCTTTGCTGACCCCAGCAAGGCTGCGAAAATTCTCGGATGGTCGGCAAAATACGGTATTCTTGAAATGTGCCGTGACGCTGACAATTGGCAGAAAAACAATCCCGACGGATACGGAGAATGAAACTGTATAAAAAATTTTTCGGAAAAACAAAAGACGGCAAAGATGTTTATTTGTTTACTCTTGAAAACAGCGACGGTATGAGAGTGAGTATCAGCACTTTCGGAGGAGCTGTGGTCAGTATTTTCGCGCCGGACAGAGAGGGAAGATACTCCGATGTGGTATGCGGATACGATTCGCTGAGCGATTACGAGTATGCCGACGGATATCAGGGCGCTTTAGTCGGCAGATTCGGAAACCGTATAGGAAAGGGAATATTTGAGCTTGACGGAAAAGAATACCGGTTATACTGCAATGACGGAAACAATCACCTGCACGGCGGAAAAGTCGGTTTTTCTCATAAGGTGTGGGAGTACGGCGAGCCTGAGGTGAAAGATGATATTGTTGTTTTACCTATATCATATATTTCAAACGACGGAGAAGAAGGCTATCCCGGTACGCTGAGAGTCGGGGTTGAATATTCGCTTGACGAGAAGAATGTGTTTAAAATTAAATACAAAGCGGTTTGTGACAAAAAGACCGTACTGAATCTGACAAACCATACGTATTTTAACCTTGGCGGATATGCTTCGGGTTCTGTTTTAAATCATATTGTTGAGATGAACGCCGATACATATCTTGAAACAGACGGGGAATTGATTCCGACGGGCAATATACTGAGCGTGGAGGGAACTCCGTTTGATTTCAGAAAACCCAAGGCGATAGGGCAGGATTTTTATGCTGATTTT
>CASEEB010000051.1 GCA_949286815.1 uncultured Eubacteriales bacterium
GTGGGAGCGGATGCAAAGGATATGCTTCGAGTGGATGCGGAAGAGATCTATATGGTGTACGTCCCGCGATATGGGTGACGGAAGAAGTGGTGTTGCCGTATATAAGCGAGTGATTTTGCTCGAATGCTTGAAAACCGGAGAAATTACGAAATCGAAAAGCGATTAACGACCGGTCTGTATAAAAATATTTTACCGAAGATTTTTAAAGCCTCATTAAAAGAAAGGCGAGGCTTTCAAAATAAAAGTTTAAACGCAGCCACCTGCGGCTGGGAAAGGGATGGTCATAAATATGAAAAAGATTTGTACAAAATTGTCGGCGGTATTGCTTCTTGCAGTGGTTACGTGTACTTTTATCGCATCGTGTGATAACGGTGAACAGCCGACCGGCATACATACGAGCAATGTAGTAAGTTCGGGGATAGATAATTTACTTGAATACGGCTCGTATATATATTTTGGAGGATCGAAAGCACAGAGGTATAACCGCAATACAGGTGAGATAAGCAATGCCTGCACCGACCCGGAATGTGACGGCACCTGCCCGCTTGACGAATCTATTGTGAATGTCTGTCAGGTAGCCGACGGCAAGTTGTTTTTCTATTCGTTCAAGGCTTTTGAACACAATGTAAGGTATGGGTATCAGGACATTGTTACCGGCGAGGTGGTTGTGCTTGCGGATCTGAGCGAGACTGAGGCGGGTGCGGGACAATACTGTTATTATTATGATGGTTATGTTTATTATGTTCATTGTCTGCTTCGTGAGGGCGGAAATGCCGAAAATCCCGATGATTATGAGGATTTTGTATGTCGGATCCCAATATCCGGCGGAGATGAAGAACGAATAGTCAAAATTGTCGGGGAGACCATGCAACTTGTCGCTGGAGGGTATATCATTACATTTAATGACAACTCTCTTTATTCATACGAAATCAACGGACAGAACAGAAAAATGCTGATAAGTCCCGAACAAAACGGATATGAGTATTTTGCGGGAGATTTGAAATGTCTCGACGGAAAGCTTTACTTTACATGCACACACGGCGGCACGAGGGCAAAGACCCTGTACAGTACAGACTTGAAAAGCGGAAGCACCGGAAGAGTACTTGAATATGGTCTGAAAAAATTTATACTTACTGACAACGCAATTTATTTTATTGAATTTGCACAGAGAGATTTTTATATTCCTGACGATATAAACACAAATCCCGATGCGGCTGCTGTTTTGACAGACAGCGGACCAACGATATACAAATGCAATATTGACGGAAAAAATGTGCAGGAAGTATTTACTGACGAAACTCTTGTTATACCTGCACGCTGTACCGTAATTGATAATGTGGTTTACGGAGAGATGCAGCGATATAATGATACAACCAAAGCTTTTGACGAGCTGGAATTTTGCTCGTTAGATATTGAGAGCGGGGAAATAAGCGCCGCTCGGAAATTAAATTAATATAATGTAAAATTTTATGAAAAATTATAATACCATTGTTCAATTTTCTAAAATCGCGTAAAAATATCGGTTTTCGTTTCTCGGTTTGTTCACCGATGAAAAAATATGAACAGATACAGACCTGAAAATAAAAACGGCAAAGAGAGAAAGCTTATGAAACTGATTTTTCAAAATGTAAGCAAATCGTACGGCAAGAATAAAGCGCTTCAGGATTTTTCGGCGACTCTTACGCCGGGAATATATGCCCTTATGGGACCAAACGGTTCGGGTAAGAGTACGCTTGTAAATATACTGACGGGAAATCTGTCGTCGGATTCCGGGGATATATACTATTCCGAAAATGAAGACAATCCGGAAAATATACTGTATATGGGTGTGAGATTCAGAGAAAAGCTTGGGTTTATGCCTCAGTATCCGGGATATTATCCGAATTTTTCCGTGGAGCGTTTTTTGTACTACATCGCGGCGATCAAGGATATTGATAAAAAAGAGGCGGACAAACAGATTG
>CASEEB010000052.1 GCA_949286815.1 uncultured Eubacteriales bacterium
AAAAGTGATGAAGCTTACTTGCTCTTCCTCATCGGTTTATTGTATTATATCACTTTTTATCTCTTTTGTCAATAGAATTCAGCAAATTAAATTTATTTTTCAATAACGGTTTAAATATTGACAACCCAATTCCAAAATGATATAATTAAAATACAGTCGGTTCTCCGAATTTCAAACTCTGAAAGGATAAAAATTATGCTGTACTCATCTCAAACGGAAGTATCGGTTCATACCTTCGGTCTGTATGACGGAATAAAGGCAATGATAAACGCCGGGTTTCCCTGCATTGATCTTACGATGTTCTCGGACTACTCTTATATTTTTGAGCCCGATTGGAAAGAAACCGCAAAGAAATTAAAAAAGCTCGCAAAGGAAAACAATGTATTTTTCAATCAGGCGCACGCGCCGTTCGGCGGCGGATATGAGCACTATACAAGCGTTCTGATCCCTCAGTTCGGGCGTGTATTTGAGTTTGCCGGAATGCTCGGAATAAAAAACGTCGTGGTGCACCCGCTTCAAAAAGGAGAATATTACGGACACGAGGACGAACTCTTTGAGATGAATATGGAGTTTTATTCATCTATCGCAGCCGACGCAAAAAACGCGGGAGTAAAAATAGCCATTGAAAACATGTGGCAGACAACCCGTGTAAACCACCGCGTAATAGATGATGTCTGCGCCGACCCGCGGGAGCTTATAAAATATTACGACACTCTCAATGACCCGGATGCTTTCACGATATGCCTTGACATAGGACATGTCGCAATCTGCGGACGCGAACCGCAGGAAGCCATAAAAATGATCGGACACGAACGCTTGGGAGCGTTGCATGTACACGACGTCGATTACATATCCGACCTGCATACCCTGCCCGGTCTCGGAAAAATCAATTGGGATGAAGTATGCCTGGCATTGGCGAAAATCGATTATCGCGGCGAATTAACGCTTGAAGCCGATAATTTTCTCAGAAATTTTGACGATTCGTTCAAGCCGACGGCGCTCAGATTCATGTCCGAACGCGCAAAAAGTCTCGCCTGCAGGATCGACAGCCTCAGAAAATAAAAATTCAAATAAAAATCAGCGGTAAATTAAAAAAACATATTGAAAAAATCCTTACATTATGATATAATATACAGTGTCGCGGTTTTTACGGCGGCGCTCACCCCATGATACTTAATTCAAAAAAATAAAAGCCGAAAAACTCCGTAAATCATGTTATCTCAAATCAAAATTAAACTTTCCATATACACGGTTGATTTATACCGCGCACGGAGTTTTTCGTTTATATAACTGCCCGTGGCACAGCTGGATAGCGCGTCAGACTCCGACTCTGAAGGCCAGCGGTTCGAATCCGCTCGGGCAGGCCAATAAAAAACGCAGGCAATTTTATGCCCGCGTTTTTCATTGGAAACAAGCCTATTTTATTATATCGGCAGCGTAGACGTGTATATAAAGCATATATAAAAAACAATATGAAAGCAAAATGCGAAAACATATTGACATTTGTGTCACTGTATTGTATAATTATCATAATGTACAACATCATTGTAAAAAGTCAGAAATATATTGTGCATTACATTTAATATGTTTTTAGGAGAACAAGCAATGAAAAAAATATCCTTATTGATTTCTGCGGTCCTGGTCTGCATTATGCTCGTTTTCACCTCATGCTCCGAGCAATCCAAAGCCATGAATTATTTTAACGGTGATTTCAAAGAATCCGCCGTCTACACAACCTCCCGTCAAATAACATCCGTAGCCGGAGAGCTTGTCGGATTTGAAAACGGAATAGCCGTGTTCAGAGATGCGAAGTCCAAAGCCGAAAAGTTTTATGTTTATGACATAAAAAACGATACCGTTTTGTTTGAATACACGAAAGAAACAGACGACAACACGTACATAGAAGCTGAAACCGTAAAGAACAATGAAGATATTGCCGTCATCATAAGATATCGAAAAACAAATTCCCTCGGCGATGTCAAGAAAGCAGAACTGTATCAGGGCAGTAACCTGACAGCAAGCTTTGAAGGTGACAAACAGATATATTACAATTCCGATGTTGTCGTTTTCGGTTCCGAGGCTTACAGATTTGAGGATTCCGAACTCAAAAAAGCTTTCGATATCCCTGAATACAAAAAGATCCCGGAAAAGCTGGACGCTGTAAACGACAAATATCTGTACATATATAATGAGGACAATTCGGTAAGCGTGCTTGACAAAAATTATAATCTGGTCACAAATTATTATCCTCCTCAGGCGGACTCCACCCTTGCTTTTGTGCTTGACAACGGCAATATATTCTGCAGGTCCGTGACGCTTTTGCCTGACGACGCGTCCGACTATACGGTTTACGACTACGCCGAAAAGTTAGGCGTGCCGGGCGAAAGCGAAAACAAGATAAAAGCTGATATAAGATATGAAATATATGACGTTTCAAGCGAAGAATCTTCCGAAGTAAAGCTTGATTATCTGATAAGCGCGGTATTGCCGAGGTTTTTGTATACTTCCTCCGACGAAATCATTTTCAATGACAAAGCCGACAATATCGCCGTGGGTCAAAAAATCATAAACAATACCGTTTCAGACGATGAAGAAATTCTGGCGGTCAGTGACAAATTCAAAATAAAGGCTGACCTTAATTCAATAATAAAAAATTCCTCCGCGACCCTGCTCACGGACAAAACCTGGATGCTTAAGGACAGCAATAATTATATACGGATAATAAATGACAACGCCAAAATCATTGCTGAATTTTACGCTTCTTCGGATATTGCGGCCAACGAAAAATATATAATAACTTCATCCTGCATATACGATTTTGAAATGAACAAATTATTCGATTTTGTCGCGGAAGGATACACATACTGCGGTAAAACATCCAAAACAGTGATACTTTCAAAAGGGTCGGATTTAAGTATTGAATATTTTGTTTACAACGGGTCAACTGTCGAGATATCCGACGAAAACCTCAGCAACGAGCTGGTAACAGTTTCGGACAGCTACTTTACTGTTCAGTCTATAGGCGATAACGGACCGCAAAA
>CASEEB010000053.1 GCA_949286815.1 uncultured Eubacteriales bacterium
AACGGAAGCGGAAAAACTTCATTTTTGCGCTCTGTGGGCACAATGCAGCTTTTGGGGCAGGCAGGGCTTCCGGTTCCGTGCGAGTGCGCGAAAATATGCTTATATTCTCAAATAGCGTCACAGTTTGCCGAATCGGAAAAGGAATTTTGCGGTGTCAACGAGGCGGGGCGTTTTGAGCAGGAGACACGTGAGCTTGCGGCTTTGGCGGATGAACTGAGCGATGGGGCGCTTCTGCTTCTGAATGAAACCTTTCAGAGCACTGCGTATGAAGAAGGTGCGAGCGGACTGTATCATATACTTGAATATTTTACGGATTGTGATATTCGTTGGATATTGGTGACGCATCTGAGACAGCTTGAGAAAATGTTTGACAAGGATAAAATTGTCTTATTGCATATAGAAAATGGTCGGGTGATTATATAAATTATAATTGGTTAAAAATTCAGATGTAATTTACTGTTTTTTATATCCGTTTACATATGGAACATTATAAGAGATATATATTTTATTTTCAATATGAAAGGATGTGTATATGTATGGGATATTTCAAGGGTTGGTATTTCAAATGCTGTTCAGGTGACGGGACGGTTGCTTTCATCCCCGCGTATCACGGCAGCGGAGATAAAAAATCCGCTTCCTTGCAGATAATTACGGACGATATGGCATTCAATATACCGTTTGAGGCGTTGGAATACAGGGAAAACCCCTTAATTGTAAAAATAGGGGATTGCCTGTTTTCCGAAAGGGGAATTGTTCTGGATTATCATGACAAGAATATAAGCCTTAACGGCGCGCTTCGCTTTCGGAATCTTTCACCCATAAAATACGATATTATGGGACCGTTTGCGCTTGTTCCGTTCATGCAGTGCAGGCACAGTGTTTTAAGTATGACGCACAGGGTTGACGGTTGGATCACCGTATGCGGACGGAAGTATAATTTCAGCGACGGCGTAGGATACATTGAGGGCGACAGGGGATACTCTTTCCCCAAAAGATATATCTGGACGCAGAGCTGCTTTGAAAACAACTCCTTGATGCTTTCGGTCGCGGATATTCCCATGCTTGGGTTTCATTTCACGGGTATTATCGGAGTGGTCTTATTGAATGGCAGGGAATACCGTATAGCCACTTATCTCGGGGCAAAGGTAAAAGAAATAGGGGAAAATTCGGTTACGGTCAAACAAGGAGATTATGAGCTTACAGCCGAGTTGACTGAAAAAAACGCGCATCCTCTTCTGGCTCCGACAAACGGAGATATGTGTCGTACAATTCATGAAAGCGCGTCCTGTAAAGCAAGTTATAGTTTTTCATTTAAGAATGAGAAATTGTGTGAATTTGTGAGTGACAAGGCCGGATTTGAATTTGAATACTGATGAGTATTCTTTAAAGAAAATCCAGATGACGATATAAAGTGAAAAAAATTTTAAAATAACTTAAATTTTTTCAAACAAGAGATACCATTGAGATCCAAAAACCAGGATTTCAATGGTATCTTTGGTTTTTATTCAGTTGAGCGAATCACAGACGTTTGAGTTTCCGCCACATTCGCAATCCACAAAAGCTTCTCCGGCTTCGGCTCTGGCTCCGAATATAACCGGCACTTCAACGCGAAGTTTCTGACTGATTGTGAATTTGCATACGTCTCCGGGTTTTCCCGAGCAGACTTCACATCCCGAAGAGACAATGCTTTTTCCGAGGCACTGTGTTTCGGCGTTGCCTACTTCTCCGAATACCTTTATGGTAATCGGTACGCATACATTAACATCCTGATATCCCACCGCGGGGCAACCTACCTGTTCCGCGCATTGGTCTGTCAATTCATATTTATCATTCATATTCTTATCTCCCTGTAACGTGTATTCAGAATTATACAATGAACGGCACACTAATGCCATTTCGCTATTCTCTTAAATGAGAGCTCCGTATGAGGAGACCCTCAGTGACATTATATTCCGCAATGTGCTTTATTGTCTCTTAGTATTTGCGCAATTAATCCGCTTTGGGAAGGGAACATAAATACAGCGCCGCTGTTTGAAATTAAGCGGCGCTTTGGCATAAAATATTATTATTTAAATATTGCTGTATTAAGATGTCCTGCTGCTTGATTTTTTCGGCGGGGAGCTGGCTACAATCTTCCGTTGAAAAAATTGAATGACGGGATATATACCCTTATTGAATCAGCCGTAATATTTGCTTGCCTGAATATTAAACAATTCGGCATATTTACCGTTAAGTTCAATCAGTGATTTATGAGTACCCATTTCCTCAATTCTGCCGTTTTCCATGTATATTATTTTATCTGCGTCCTTAGTAGTGGAAAGCCGGTGAGATACAATAATAAGTGTTTTGTTAGCGGCGGCTTCGATTATTTTGGAGTTCAGCTCATACTCGGCTATAGGGTCGAGCGCGCTCGACGGTTCATCCATTATGATAATGTCGTAATCGTTTGCAAACATGCGGGCAATAGCCAATTTTTGCATTTCGCCGCCCGAAAAAATCACTCCGTCTTCATCGAATTCCTTGGTAAGAACGGTATAAATGCCGTTTTTCAGAGCGGATACTTTTTCATATAAGCCACATAGCTTCAGGGAGTTGACAACCGTTTGCTCATCCTTTTCGGATTTTACGGAACGCAGAAGTACATTGTCTGCTACCGATGACGCGTAACATGAAAAGTCCTGAAATACTACGCCTATTCTTCTGCGCAGAGAGCGAACGTCATACTCTCTGTAGTCTTTTCCGTCCATTTCGACAATTCCGGATGTCGGATCATATAATCTTAACAGAATTTTAATCAGAGTAGTTTTGCCGGAGCCATTACGTCCGACAATCGCGATTTTTTCACCGGGATTGATACATAAATCTATTTTGTCAAGAACAAGCGGTGAGGTGGATGAGTATCTGAATTGAAGTCTCTTTGCTTCGATTACATGTCTTCCGGGCAAAGGTGTAATTCCCCCGTCTTTCTCAATCGTGGATTTATAATTCAGAAACTCGTTAAGGTCGTCGATGTACATGCTGTTATTTGCCGTCTGCGGCAGGAACATGAATATCTGCTGAATCGTACCTCCCAGTTCCTGAGAGGCATTCAGCAATGTCGCAAAGTCGGCAATGACAATGGAGCCTATTACAAATTTCCATCCCAAATAGAAAATGGTTGTCAGAACCGTTAATACCTGAACGGCATTTTGAAGAATATCTACCAAAGTAAGTTTTTTGTCATACTTTTTTCTTACGGTATCTTGATTGTCGATTGAATGGCGGAATTTGTCGGTAAAGTATCCGTAGAGATTAAAAAACTTGATATCTTTCGCATACTGGGACAGGTAAAACAGACGTCCGACATATTCCTGTTCTCTTATATTTTTGGTCTGCTCTCTGTCATATTTATATGATATCTTGTTTTGAAATCCGTTCAACAGTATTGACAGAACAATGGAAATAACGACAAATGCGATGATTACCGCATCCAGCGATATGAGGATGTAGATAACTCCGATAAATGTCAGGATGCTTCTCAAAAGATTTGTAAATGTTGAGAGTACGTTTATTGCTCTTGAGCTTGTTTCGTTTACGGCTCTTGTATAAACAGAGTAAAATTGTGGGTCGTCGAACGCCGAAATATCTATGCTTTGTATTTTCAGATAAACTTTTTGCTGAATAGATTTTTTTATTTTGAAATCGCTGTGAACGCCATATATAAGCCGGTACCATCCGCCATATATAATTATTACGGCGTTAATCGCGACGCAGATTAGCAGAAAGAATCCAAGACTGTATAAAGAGTTTTCATCCCCGGACATGAGCATTGTTATGGATTGTTGAATTATTATAATGATTAATACCGGATTTACAGATTGCAGTATTGCGTTGATAACCGCAAAAAAAATCCTGAATTTTGACGCTTCATATATGTACCCCAACATTTGAATACTGTTGCTGAATTGTTTTTTCATAATAATAACTCCGCACTTAATATTTATATGTGAAAGGACTGTTTAGATTTTAAACTAAGCATATTTAAT
>CASEEB010000054.1 GCA_949286815.1 uncultured Eubacteriales bacterium
TTGCCGTGGGTCGGACAACACGGATGCCTTGACGACAGTATGGGGCGTCCCGCGGTACATTTTCAACAGTATAAGTTCGCTCGCTATGACATATCGAGAAAAACGCCTGAGTTTATAAGGTATGAAGAAGCATTGACGCTGGAAGCGGTTGCGGAAGGAAAAATTGAGACATGCGAAAATATGTTGCTCGAAAGACTCTGCGATTACGGCTATATCAGAAAAACCGAGAAGGGGTATGAACCTCAAATAATTGTTTTTGAAGGATATGACACAGATAAATATCTGAAAGCCTTTTCCGAATCCGAAAAGAAAATGATTTCAGAGACGGCCGGCAAAATCAGAAAAATACTGTCAGAATCAAACGATGTTGCCTATAAAGTTACGTGTGAGGATCTTCCCGCCGTATTCAGGGATGATAAGAGGATGTGCAGGTTTGCGTGCGCGAATAACAAAATGGACAGATGTAATGTCTTAGAACAGGCCTTGTCAGACGGTTGGATTAAGTATGACGATAATACAAGCAAAGTAATAGGCGCGTATATTTATATTTAAACATATTGCCGTGAGTGCTCGTAACGAGCACTCACGGAATTTTTTATGTTCTGAAAACCACCGACACTGCCGGAGGTTTTCATTAAACAAAAATTCCCGCACTGACAGTATAAAGTCAGCGCGGGATGCATTTTGATATAGGTGGTTTTTGAATTTTGAATAGTTGACATCCGCTTGTTGTAATCAGACAGGCTGACAATGTACGTTGATTGTATATTTAACTTAGGGTTAAAAATACAAGTGATTTAGCCATTTTACCAAACCAAATATTTTCTCAATGTTTCTGTATGTTTGCCTGTTCAGCTTTTAAGATAATACAAATAGTCATTGTAGGTAAAATAATCTTTAGATTGTTCGGCATAATCATTACAAAAATAACTGTAGTACCGAGATCTTTTTTTTCTTTCGTTATCGTCCCCAGTGCAGAAAAAGAGATCGTTTTTTTGTTTTATATCCAAATCTTTTGTGCAGAAAAATTCTCCCGGCAGATTTCCGAAAGGGCATGTGTTTCCGTGTCTGCATGTAAGGCAGCACCTGATGGTGAAACCGTCAGGCAATTTTTTCTGTAAATCGGCAAAAGCGTCGAGCCACTCATAATCTTTTCCGTATCCCCAATACTCACTGCCGTGGTAATTTAATCCGACAGATACAGTAAGATCGTCTGTATTTTCACTGAGATGATAAACATTTTCATCAGGGAAGGTAACTGTTGAGTCGATTGAGATATTGCCGATAGGTGTTCCCAAAGTTAACTGATTTTTATATGTTTGGTTTAACTCGTACCATGCGGTTTCTGAAGGGTCGTCCCATTCCGATTCAAAGTCGGAAAAAGTAAATATGACTGAAAAATACGAGTTTTTACCCAAGGCGCGGAGTTCATACCCGCTGTTGTTATATGTAATACGCACTACGGAAAATGTGTTTTTCAGTTCATTTTGAAAAACGGAATAAGCTTTGTCGCCCGTATAAACAGTCAATTGCTCACCGTTATATTCTTCATTTTTCGGACGCTTAATAAGCTTGATTTTTTCGATTTTAAAGTCGTAAAAAGACAAACAGGTGTTTTCAATTTCCACATCGTTGCCCGTCTTATTCGGTTCGGCATCCTTGCGCACTTTTATATGCTTTGCGGAAATTTTCAGATTGTTTCCAAAGGGTTCATTGAACCATGACAGGAAAGATAGTTTACTGTGGTAAAAATCAAAATCAAAAAGTCGGTTTACGGAGTAATATTTCATGAGAATATCTGTCCTTTCACTCGAATTTCCGGATTTGCAGACAGTTTTGCGGCTTCAAATCCGGTATATACAGAAGGTAAAGTGACATTTGACTGATTGCTTCACGTTGTATATTATAATTATAGAATAAAATTTTATTGAAATCAAGTGTTTTGGTAAAATCTTCTGCTTTAGCGAAGAGATAACCGCTAACATAATGAAATTGATGTCGGCAATGCCCTTTGAATTTATGAGAATGGAATACAAAGCAGTTTTTATATTTTTGATATAACCTAAAGGTATAAACTGATTGACGAATTTAGACTTCTCAAACCTATCCTGAAATGCTACAATATAAGCGAAAAGAGAAACGGAGGAGCAATATGAACAATTTTATCTTTGAGAATGCAACGAAAGTATATTTTGGCAAAGGAGCCCTGAAAGAGTATCTTAGACAGGCTGTTTTGCCTTTCGGAAATTCTGTGCTTCTCGCATATGGCGGCGGTTCAATAAAAAAAACGGCGTGTATGATACCGTTACACGGATACTTGAAGATGCGGGAAAGCAAATCGTGGAGTTTTCGGATATCATGCCCAATCCCACATATAAAAAAGTGCTGGAAGGCGAAAAACTCGTAAGGGAAAATAAAATAAGTCTGATTATCGCAGTAGGGGGCGGTTCCGTAATGGATTGCTGTAAAGCGGTGTCGCTTGCGGCGGCGTATAAGGGAGACTTCTGGAATGATTTCTGGGCAAAGCCCGGCGTTATCGACTTTAACCCTGTTCCCGTGGGCGCCGTCGTAACGGTTACCGGAACAGGCAGCGAATGTAACGGCGGCGCGGTCATCACAAACGATGATATAAACATAAAAAACGGGCGCGATTATCCTGGGCTCAATCCCAAGTTTGCGATTCTTGACCCGACATACACATTCACCGTTCCCGCGTTGCAGACGGCATCGGGAGGGTTTGATATTCTCTCACATATTATGGAAACATATTTTTCCGAACCGAACGAGGACAATGTGTCTGATGATATTTCCGAAGCGCTTATGAAAAGCGTTATCCGCAATTTGCGCATTGCGGTAGTTGATCCGCAAAATTACACGGCAAGAAGCAATCTGATGTGGGATTCGACAATGGCAGAAAACCGCATAATAAAAATGGGCAAGCGGTGCGACTTCGAGTGCCACAATATCGAGCATCAGTTAGGCGCGTTTACAAATTGCAATCACGGATGCGGACTTGCCGTTATTCAGCCTAACTACTACAGGCATATTTACAAGGATGGGCTTGCAAAGTTTGTACGCTTTGCGGAAAACGTCTGGAATGTCAATCCCGTCGGAAAGACGGACGAGAAGATTGCCCTTGCGGGAATTGACAGCCTTGCGGCGTTTATTAAAGAGCTTGGACTTCCGACAACTTTGCGGGAACTGGGAATAAAAGATAAAACTATACTTCCGTCCATCGCCAAAACCTGCGGTATTTCACAGGGAAGCTACAGACAGATGACGGAGGATGAAATTTTGCAGATACTGAATGAATGTTATTAAATTAAACATAAAGGGAGACATAACAATGAAAAAGATTATAACTGTTTTTCTATGTGGAATTTTGAGTTTAAGCATGATTTTGGCGCTTGCCGCGTGCTCAGGAGGGACGAACGGAGTCAATAATGACAGCAACGGCAATTCCGGCGAAACAAATCAGACTCAGACGCCCGCAACATCCGGCGACCCGTCGGGCGATACGCTTGTCGTATATTTCTCATGGTCAGGTAACACTAAGGAAATGGCGGAATATATAGCCGAGCAAACAGGCGGTTATGTTGTTGAGATTGTTCCCGAAGAACCGTATGAGGGAAGCTATAATGATGTGGCGTACGGCAGAGCGCAGGAAGAAGCGGAGCAAAACGCACGTCCAGCGGTCTCACAGGCGACATATGACCTCATAAATATGGACGAGTATGACACTATACATATCGGATTTCCGATATGGTGGCATACGGCGCCGATGGTGATACCCATTTATCCCAACGGGGGTCCGCTTGTATTTCGGGCTTCACTGTTGAATATTCGGGAACACACCACCACGGCCAATCTTCTGCAAGACTCATATTCGATGTGCGAGGAAGGGAATCATCATCTGCTTTTGATTGACAAACTTCATGCTGAACCAAACGGATGAGCGGTGAAGTATAGTATCCTGTATCCTTCGTATAGCGCTCATTAAAAAGGTTGAAATTCAACAACGCTTTGTCTAACGCTTCAAACGCTTCGTCTTTTTTGCCGTCTAACCACAAGTACAAAGAAAGAAGAGTGTATATCCTTGCAATAAAAGAATGATGTACCCCGCAATTACCGTCAGTGCAAATGAGGTTGAATATTTCAATGGCACTCCGCAGACTTTGAACCTTTTCGGCTGCAGACATATTATTTTTGTACGCGATTACTCCCTGTACCATTAGCTCAGAGCAGGCTCTTGCCGTTTTTAGCAAGGCCTCTCCGTATGCCTCTGCACGCTTTTTTCCGTCCGTCGCATTAACTTTGAGGAATTCTCTTGAACCGTAAATGTCGGGAGCGGTTTCAATAATTTCAAGAGCTTTTGTGTGATCGCCTATATTCAGATACAATTGAGTGAGTTCCCGAACGGCACGATGACGCAGCTCGCCGTCCTCCGTTGTTTTCAATAATTTTTCATAAAGGGATATGGCTTCTTTCCACTCGGCATAGGTTTGATGTCTTTCCACATCATAAATATCATATCCGTCTTCATCAATCAAATGATACTCGCCATAGCGCGCATATCCTGCGTTGTACAATACCGAAGCAAGGCACAACATAATTTTTTCATTGCCCGGAAATTCAATCAACGCATTTCTTGCAAACGCAATACACTCGTCGATGTTGATATCTATGCCGTTGTTCTGAAAATTCATACTATCGATTTTTGAAACTAACTCGTCGACTTTTTTGGACCGCTCATTGTTATATCCAAACAGTTCATCAATAGAAATTCCAAAATAATTGGCTATAGAAGGGATCATTTCCATATCGGGATAACCGCCGTTTGCTTCCCATCTTGAAACTGCTTGCGAAGTCACTCCTATAGCGTCGGCAAGCGCTTCCTGTGTGCGTCCGTCACGACGGCGCAGATCGCGTATTTTTTGTCCTAAATCAAGTTGCATAACAGCACCTCCTTATGTTTTATCACCGGTGTGATTATATTATAGCACATATTTGCGAAAAAACAATTATCAATTCATTGTTTCAAATTCAAGGGACGCTTTGATTTTGCCCGTGTACATAAATCAAAAGAAAGTGCCATAACGAACACCGGCTGACTCAAGGCTGCGGACTTCGTCAGATATTATAACGAATATCGTGCTAACGCCCTCATGTGTCGTAAAATCGTGCGGATGTATCACCCAAATCACCGAGTGATTTGAGAATGAGGAAAAATTTGCGATACTTGAAGTGGCGGAAGGGGAAAAAGAGAATAAGGAAAAAAACAGGAAAGTAGTGGCGTAATTGAGAAAACCTCAGCAGGGAGTTTACTTGCCGAGGCTTTTACGGTTAAAACAACCATTCGTTGTAAATTGCGCCTGTAAACAAACTTCGCGGTTCTTGAAACGGCAATAAAAATTTGCTATAATTATAGTAAAGATAAGCGCTTATCAATTCAAATAAAGGTGGATTGAATATGGAAATCAATTTGAAAGAAAAACTACGCTCGTTAAGACAGCAAAAAAACATTACCAGGGAAGCCCTTGCCAACCATCTTGGAATCACTCCTCAATCCGTCGGAAAGTGGGAGCGCGGAGAAGGTTTTCCTGATATCACTTTGTTACCCAAAATCGCGTTTTACTTTGATGTGACTGTTGATGAATTGCTTTGTGTCGATCATGTAAGGATTGAAGAGACAATCAGCGAGTATCAAAGGCAAAGCAAAATCTGTCAGCAAAACGGAGATAATGAAAAAAATCTTGAATTGTGGGAAAAAGCATATGCTGAATTTCCGAACGATTGCCGCGTGATTGAAGGGCTTATGTATGCAATTAACAGAGACGCGATATATCCTTGTCCGAAAGATAAGGCGGAACGTATCATAGCACTCGGGGAAGCGCTTTTACAAAAATCTACAGATACAAGCCAAAGGGCAAACGCAATACAATGCTTATGTTACACTTACGATAATATTGATAAAGAAAAAGCATTATATTATGCCGACATGAGTGGCAGCTTCAACATAACGAGAGAAGAACTCAGAAGTACTGTTCTCGACGGAGAAGAAGGCGTTAAAGCATGTCAGAGTTATATCATGTCTTTGATTCATACCGCGGCAATGACCGCATCAAGTATGATTTCAAAAACACGGTTTTCTCACGAGGAAGTAATTGAAGCTTATAGCTTTGCAATCGATATTCTTAGACGATTGTATTCGGATGATAATGTTGGTTTTTACGCTTTTGATATATCTTATTACTATTGTGGCATTGCTTTGGAGTATGCTGAGCTGAAGGACGTAGAGAACACACTGAAAGCACTTGTAGAAAGTTGCAGATATGCGATTATCGAAGCAAATCTAAAGGATATGAATTACACAGCACCAATGGTAAATTGTATGAAGCATACAAAAGCGAATACTTCTAAAAATTACAAAGGTAACGCCTGTAATCTCAGATTGAAAGCTTTAGAAGACAATAGATTTGATTTTGTAAGAAACGAGAAGACATTCAAAAAGATAATTGCAGATTTGGAAAAACACGCCGAACACATCTAATAGTTAAGCCTCCGACGGGTAAAAATCCTCGTAATATCTATGCTCAGGCACGCGAGGAATGTGAAGAAAAGCTCGCGGTGCTGATAGTGGAGATGAAGACCGAGATCAAGGCGGAAAAAGAAAAATGACAGGGTGACCGAAATAGTCACTCTGTCAAAAATTGAGGTGTAGTAGACAAAGAATAGAGATTGTCGTAATATGCTATGGTAGTTTTAATGGAAAATCACCAAATCCCATGCAACAGGAGATGCCTTTCAATGAGATTTTCTGCATTTCCATGGTGGCAAGCAAAACGCACAGGCAAGTGTGATACATACTGTTGATTTCATAGGTTTTTCCGAGCGATTTGTGCTTGGATTCTTTTTCGATGACAAGAGAGTTTTGAATCAGCTTGTCCAGTGCGGCACGCAAAGTAATATCGTCAAAATTCAGTTTTTCTTGAAGTTCATCATAGCTAATATCGCTCATGGAGATGATTGCCATGGCGGTAAGCAACGTAAAGCATGTTTTTTGTACTGCCGACGCCGTATTTCTTACGTAATCCGAAGTCATAAGCGGTCAAAAATGTAGTTGAGTCAACGCCGCCCTTGATTCAGAACCACGGAATCAAGACAGAGGAGAATAAAGCAAATTAAAGTTATTTATTCGCGTACTTATTCAAGACCGCAACATATGCCGGATTTTTCATCAATTCCGCGCGTCTGCCCTCTTTCGCATTAGCACGGTACCCCACCTCGCGGGCGATAAGCGTTTCCGACTGTTCGTCCGCGGGACGGCGGTCAAAACAGGCGCACCAAAGCGGAGCGCACTCGGTCAACATTAAAGCGGCTTGCAGGTTCTTTTCCATTATCGCTGTCACTTGTTCGTCCGTTCCGCCACGGAAAAACAAATCGTTTTCCATTCTTGTGAGAAACGATTTTGCTGTTATGAGGAAAAACGCTTCGCCTGTTTGTTCAAATGCGCCCAACAGCAAATCGCCGCAGAGCAAAGCGTGCTTGGTTTTTTCTTCCATTGACAAAGACGAATCAAAGAACACCTTCCTTCCGAGCTTATCGGCGGCAAAGTCGGCAAGCTCATACATATTCTTTTGAACATGAAAGTAGTATTCGTCCGTATCTTTGGCGAACAGCTGCTCACTCTTTTGCTCTTTGGTCGTGTACCAATCGGTAAACTTCGTATTGTAAATTTCCAGAGCCTCCTCGGTTTTTCCTTCGGCGTGAAGAATTTTTGCGCGCATGTTCCATGCGCTGAGACGTATTTCTTCATCGGTACATCCGGCAAAAATTCTTTCGCAAATGTGAAGAAGTTCCTCTTTGCGCGCGATCAACACTTTCGGGTCATTGTCTGCCAGATCACCGGCGATATCCCACATATAGTAGTACATAACCCAATAATCGTTTGGATAATCATGATATGCCGATATAATGATTTCACGGGCTTTTTTATAATCGCTTTTCCGATAATTTTTATATGAGGCTATGGCTTCGTCGATTTGGGCTTGAACCTTTTCCCGGTCGTAGCCCATAAGCTCATCAAGGCTTACTCCGAAGTAGTAGGCAAGCGGTTGCAAAAGCGTAATATCGGGATAGGTTTCTTCACGTTCCCATTTGCTGACAGCTGCACAGGTGACATTCATGGCGGTTGAAAGTTCCTCCTGCGTAATACCCTTCGCAATACGCAAGCGTTTGATGTTGTTGCCTATTGTAATCTTCATAAATTAAGACCCCCTGTAAATTTTAGTAAGCCGACGTCTGCTTCTGTTTACATTATAACAGATTTACGGTAAAAGTAAAGGTAATGTCAGGAAACACTGTATTAACCGAAAGTTAAAAAAATATACTTGCGGGACAAGTAATGAACTGAAACCCGAGGGCTTACCGCGACGGTAAGCCCTCAATATTTGGGATGTGACAAGCAAACCTGCTAAGAAAAGTCAATAGGTTATTCGAAAATAATTGAAAAAATTTTTAAGGTAACAGGAGAAGCGCCAAAAGGGCGAAAAGGGTTGAAATTTTTCGCCCGAGAGGTATTCGGTTGTATGTAATCAGAGTTCTGATTCGCGGTAGAGCTCGGTGACTTTGCCATAGTAAATGCGGAGAAATTTGTTAATGCCCGCAACTAAGGCTTCCTTTCCGCATTTACCTTCGTAACGCTTCTTCTCGATGAACTCATACACATGATCGCCTTCGGGCTTGTGCTGTATGTAACTCAAACAAACCTCATAGATCACCTTCCGCAGATACTTGTTGCCGGGTTTGGTAATATGACACATAACCTGATCAAGCAGATTACCGAAATTCATTTTTGCTTTTATCAACAGGCTTATTACGTTGTGGTATTGTCTGGATAGCAGAAGCAGCTCTCTGTAGGTGTCCTCGCTGCTCTGTATTGGGATAACTCGTTCCAATAGGTAAGACCGTAGGATTCGAATCTCTATAACAATAAGGTGGGTGACTGTTTACTGCCCGAACCCGAAGTTCACCAAAGAACCGTCAGCCCATTACCTACTTATTATAACAAAAATAAGCATAGCTGACTATACCGTTTTACTCAGTATAGGGCTATGCTTATATTGTACCAGACAATGAAAAGCAAATTTTAAAAGCTCTTTTTACATGCCTCAAAATTAAAATATTTTCAATTTTGGGGCGTGTTGTTCAGCCAATCTGCGGCATCGATAATTCTGATCCCTTCGTGTTGATACTCCGGCTGATAGATTCTCGAAATAATCATTTTCGGATAACCGTCCCGAATGGCGAGAAGCGGAGATATTTCACGCTCAAAGGTTTTTGGATCGGATATATCGTTTGCGACCTGAATGTAGAGTTTTTCTCCTTGTCTCATAGCGACAAAGTCGATTTCCTTCTGATAGAGAACCCCGACATATACTTCATATCCGCGTCTCAAGAGTTCGATTGCTATGATATTTTCGAGGATGCGCCCGTAGTCCATATTCTTTGTACCGAGTCTTGCAAAGCGAAAACTCTGGTCGGCAAGGTAATATTTGTCTTCTGACCGCAGATACTTTTTACCTTTGATATCGTATCTTCTGACTCTGTAAAAGGCAAATGCACGGCACAGTGCACTGACATATCTTCCAATTGTCTTGTGATCGATATTGAACTTGTTTGAAGCCAGTGTATCGGAGATCGCGCGAACTGATGTCAGGTTTCCGATGTTATCCATCAGAAAATCAATCAGCTCGTGTAACAGCGGTTCATTATGCAAACGATTTTTTTTG
>CASEEB010000055.1 GCA_949286815.1 uncultured Eubacteriales bacterium
TTGGCGGAGACGGTGGGATTCGAACCCACGTGCCCTTTCGGACAACTCGATTTCGAGTCGAGCTCGTTATGACCGCTTCGATACGTCTCCATTTAATAATTATTTAGTTTTTGGGGCAAATAACATGATTTCGAGTCAGCCCCGTTATGACCACTTCGATACCTCTCCGTATAATGATTTCATTTGCAGTTACAAAAAATAATCATGAATCAGCTAAACTCTCAATAACGACAGTCAACACTGACAGTTTCGAGCTTCAAAATGTATATACAGTCATTATAGAATCATATATTATTTTTCAAACCTCATATATTATACCACAAAAAACAAATAAATGCAATAGCAATTAGCAAATTTTTAAAGGTAAACTTAAAATTATCTCAAGAATTTATTATTTACATAAAAAAATAAATTGATTATCAAATGCTGTAATTCAATTGACAGGCGACAAACAAAAAGAAAAACAGCTCCTTTTGTGAAATAAAATTCGTGACCAAACCAAATTAAATCTCAAAAGGAGCTATTTCCAATGAAAATAATAAAAAGTTAAATATAGTCAATATGTTAAATACCGGTATTCAGCTTAAATTATTAATATATACTAACCAATCCGCCTTTAATCCTTCGTAGTCTTTGCCGAAAACAGTTTCTATGTTTTGTGTTTGATATGCTTCAATCACCCTTTCGATTCCGTATGAATCTGCGAGGTATAATATGAGAGAAGTGGCTTGCTCGTACGAAATCTCGCCGCCTAACGCCTCACAATCTTCTTTATTAACTATTTTATACGCTTGCCCAAGCGTAGTGTACAAGCCCGAATCCAGCTCAACTTTTGCCGCCACATCGGTATACAGACGAAGATCAAAAGCATCGACAGAATCAATTTTCCCGCCTCGGTCAGTATAAGCTTTATATAACTCTTTATAAAGAACAGCCGACTTGTCACCCGCGTTTGCGCGTTCATCAAAATAGCCTTGCTTAACCATTGTAAGGATTTGAATATAAGACGCCGCAATCTGATCGTTAAAGCCAAGAGCTTTGCCGAAATAGTTGCAGATTCCCTCGCTCAACCATATGTTCTCATTTTTAGTCACGCCCATTGCGTGTACAGCTTCGTGAAGAGTTGAATTGGAATCGTTGATATACATGTTTCCGTTGGAATAAACGGTTTTGGAATATCCGCTTCCGTCAAAGGTCATATAGAAATTAAACTGTCGTTCGGTATCAAACACTTCACTCAAATTATTGTCTTCCATATACCTAATCATTTCAGACAGACCCGTGGTGCTGTAGTAAAGAAATCCGTGATACTGTGAAATACTTCCCGCGTCGAAATCCTCGAAATAATAGGTCACATTGTCAAATGATATAATATATTTATACGTCGCGTCGGATGTGAATTCCATTGTGGTAAAAAAGGATTCCACTTCCTGATTCTGAGTATATTCCGTATCTAAGCCAAGCGATTTTAAGTAAGCCGTTTTGTACTCGCAACGCTTATTTATATCAAGAAGAGCATCCGCCCCGTACTCGTTATAAATAAAGGAAAACAGTGCTTTTGCAACCGCAACGGAAGTTTTTTTATCAAATGCGAACATGTGATCATACAACGTCAAATATGTCATATTTGCGCGATCGGAGAAAAATTCTTTCAAATTTTCAACTTCTTTGTTGCTTTCATATGCGGACAAACCATAAGTCAACCAAGCCTCGCTGCTGTCGCGGAGGTTTTCAAACGGATCAGCCTGTGTTTCTGTAGGCTCCTCGGTTGTGTTTACTGTGCTTTGGGACTCGGTATTTTGCACAAGCTTGGGCGATCTTGCGCACGAACCGAGTAAGATTGTAACAAACAAAAGAACGGCTAAAAAAGTAAATTTAGTTTTCATCGCTTATTTTCCTTTCTGAGAAACATATTCGTCGAATCTTTTTTGTATATCTAAAATTTCGTACTTGAATTGCTCAAGTTCCGGTACCTTAAGCATATTTTGAAGTAATTTCTTACATAATTGATCGCTCGAAACAGCATTATGCAATGTCGCGGAGTACAGCAGTCTTGATTTATTTTCCTTCTCGGTTTCTATCATATGCTTTTCCAGTGCTTTGAGTATACGGTCTATGTAATCGGCGGCTTTTTCGGGTTCTCCGAGTTTAACATATATTGATGCGATTTCATAATAATCGTAAAGCAATGGTGGGTCGTAAAATCCGGCGTATTTACCGTCTAAAACCGTTTCGTAAAGCGCCGCCGCCTTTTTATAATAAAATAACGTCTCTTCGGGAGGCATGTCGGGCAGGATAAGCTGTCTAACCGAGCATTCAGCGAGATCGATCAGATAAATGAGGTTCTTCTTCACCTGAAGGCGATACTCTTCTCCATCCATAACAAGCTTTGCATATATCTCGCGGCTATGGCGTAATTTAGGCAGTTTTTTATAATAATACTTACTTTTGTCCTTAATTGTCGGATCGTCCGATTCGGAGCAGATCTGAATCATAACGCGATAAATCTCATTTCGTATATCATCGTCTGTACAACATTTTTCCGCGCGGTCGGCAAGCGAGATCATCTTTTCAACATGATCCTTATTATACATTTTTTTGCGAAGTACATGGAGCATTACGTCAGGATAGTAGGTATAGTTATCCGGATTCAATTCAATTTCACACAAAAATGCCTGATATACGCCTTCCTGATCCTTTTTGACGTAAAGCTCATGAATTTTTGCTTCAAACCTGCGTCGGTGTTCGTTGCCCCACGCCGACTCCATATCAAACATTGAATCTATAGAACATTTGAAAAGCAAAGCGATTTTGGGCAGAAGGGCTATATCCGGGGATAATAATCCTCGCTCCCATTTTGAAACAGTCTGTGAGGATACCCCCAGATGCTCGGCTACAGCTTCCTGTGTCATATTCCGAGATATTCTCAGTTCTTTTAGTTTGTTATTCAGTTCCATAATGACCTCGTTTTTTGTTTCTCATGCAATTATCGTATTTATACTTGTTTCATAATAATCCTCATCCCGCCGTAGGCGGCGCAAACAGACCATAAGAAATTTTCGGTTTCGTGAAGCGCTTGGATGCCTTCGCGCCCTCCACCGCGCCGCTTTATGAAAAAGGCGGGCGAAAACTTTCCGTCATTTTGACAGTGCTGTTACCTTTGTCAGCGAGCCGTAAAAAGCGTTCGGCTTTACGGAAAAATTATGCGTGAAATCATATGCTCTTTGATGCTAAAAAGTAAAACTTTCACGCTATACCCCACTATTTTACATAATTCTATTATATCACAGATTTTATTTGTTGTAAATAGACAATATGGCACATAAATATGTCCGTTTTATCTCATTATAGCCAATATATAAAATAGCCGCCGAGCAAACATTACAGTTACTCGGCGGCTATTATTTATCAAAAATTAAAAATGAGAATGATTATCAAAATGCTTGACAAACAATTTATGATATGATATAATTATTGCAATAGGTCAAAATAGTATTTGAAACTTATTTTACGTAAACATTGCGAAAAAAAAACGGTTATTATTTTTAAAATCCGAAAAGAGGTTGAAAATGCCAAAAAGTTATAAAACAGAAGGCAGGCAGAAATTGATTAAATTTATGTCAACTCATCTTGATACTCACTATACTGCCGATCAGATCTGTTTGGAGCTTAACGGAGATCTGAGCCGAAGAAGTTCGGTTTACCGAAATATTTCTCTGCTGTGCGACGAGGGTGTTCTGCGAAAGTTCCGAAGCGAAGGTGAACGCGCGTACGTATATCAGTATGTGGGGGAAAAAAGCGGATGCAGTGAACATTTTCATTTGAAATGTCTTTGCTGCGGAAAGCTTATGCATCTTGAGTGCGAGATGGGGGAAAAGCTTAAAACCCATATTCTGCAAAGTCATTTTTTCGATGTGGACTGCGGGAGAAGTATTCTTTACGGTTTATGCCTTGATTGTAAACTGAAAGAAGAGGATTTGCCGACAAGCATAAAAAAAATTTTTCCGAGTAACAATTTTTTTTGAATTTTACGGATAGTTTATATGATTTTCTGACTTTTTATTGGAGAAGTTTATCTGAACGGGAGGAAAACACGGTGAAAGAAGAAGAAAAGATAAGCGCGGGCATTCTGTTCTGTCCCGGCGACCCGGAACTGAAGGCGATAAAGCTGAAAACTCACAATCTGAATGTGGATTATAATCAAACTCACGAAGATGAAACCGAAAAGCGCGCCGCCATTCTCTCTGAGATTATCGGAGAATTCGGTGAGGGCGGCTTTATTCAGGGGCCGATAGCGTTTCATTACGGTAAGCACACAAAAATAGGAAAAAACTTTTTCGGCAATTTTAATTTAACCATACAGGACGACGCTGAGGTTGTCATCGGAGACAATTGCAACTTCGGTCCCAATGTGACCATTGTCACTCCTTTGCATCCCATGCTTCCGGATGAACGGCGCGCCATGCTTAATGCCTCCGGAGAGATAAAGCGTTTTTGCTATGCCAAACCGGTGCGTATCGGAAACGACTGCTGGTTTGGGGCTTCCGTCACGGTTTGTCCCGGTGTAACCATAGGCGACAACTGCGTTATCGGGGCAGGCAGCGTCGTAACACGCGATATCCCCGCGAACAGCTTTGCCGCGGGAGTGCCCTGTCGGGTAATCCGGGAAATAACCGAAAATGACAGTATGATATACAAGCCCGATATTCTGGCGGATAACAGTGTAATTCCGCGTCAATAGCTTATAAAGGAAAAAGGCAAAAAACACAATAACTTATAAACCATAGATTAAGTTTTTTAAAATTAATTTAAACAGTGTAACTAAACCGAGTTAACGAAAGGATGTTTTAAATTGAAAAAAACAGCGTCAATTTTATTGATCGTCATAATAATATCGGCCGTACCCGTGTTTACATCATGTTCTGATAAGTCTGAAAATGAAAGCGGCTTGAAAATCGTATGCTCGATTTTCCCTCAGTACGATTTTTGCCGGATAATTACCGGAACCGAGGAAAACCTGACGCTTCTGCAAAAAAACGGTACCGACATGCACAGCTATGAACCTACGTCCGGCGACATACTTAAAGTCGCGCAATGCGATATACTCGTATATACCGGGGGACAGTCGGACGCTTGGGTGGACGGTGTATTGCGCTCTTCGGAAAACAACGATATAATAACCTGTTCTCTGTTTGATTATGTAGACCCCTTATATGAAAGACTTCCCGAACATTCGGATCATGACGGTGATTCGCATGACCACAGCGGCGAAGTTTACGACGAGCATGTCTGGATGTCCGTAACAAACGCCGCAAAGATTGTCCGGGGGCTTACCGAAATAATTTGTGAAGCCGACCCGGAAAACAAAGACAAATATACCGCAAATTCCGAAAAGTATATTGAAAGCTTAAACGCTCTTGACTCGGATTTCAGAAAATTATGTGAAAATTCCCAAACTATAATTGTCGGGGACAGATTTCCGTTCCTGTATTTTACAGAGGAATACGGTATAGATTATTATGCCGCGTTTCCCGGCTGCTCGGCGGAAACCGAGGCATCCTTTGAAACAGTTACTTTTCTTATAAACAAGGCAAAAGAGCTGCAGGTTAAATATATTTTTCAGACCGATGACTCAAATCAGGCGGTGGCGCAAAAAATAGCGGAGGACACCGGAGCGAGTGTACTCTCACTGTACTCGTGCCAATCCATAACCGATGAGCAGTTTGACAGCGGAGAATCATATCTGTCGCTTATGAGAAAAAATTTACAGACGTTAACGGAGGCTTGGAGCTGAAATGCCCTTTGTTTTCAAAAGAAAAAAATTTTCCGCGGATATTGACAAGGAAGCAAAGATACGTCCCGTGGGCGCGTGGAAAAATTACTCAAAAGTCCAGAGAATAACTCCCGCAGAATGTAAGAATCCGGTCGGAAACAAAATAATAGATGTGGAAGGCATCAGTCTTTCATATGACAGCAAGCCGGTTGTAAATAATCTGTCATTTCAGGTAAATCAAGGCGACTATCTGTGCATTGTGGGGGAAAACGGCTCGGGAAAGACTACCTTGCTGGACGCGCTACTCGGACTTAAAAAGCCAGATTGCGGAAAGATAGATTTGCTTGACAAGCTGAAAAGGAACGACATAGGTTTTTTACCCCAGCACACCGAAGTACAGCGAGACTTCCCGGCGACAGTGTTTGAAATTGTGATGTCCGGTTGCATCGGACGACAAAACAAAGGTCCGTTTTTTTCTAAAAACGACAGAAATACAGCCTTCACAAACATGGAAAAACTCGGAATAACCTCTTTGTCAAGCAGAAGTTACCGTGAGCTGTCAGGCGGTCAGCAGCAAAGAGTGTTGCTTGCCAGAGCTCTTTGCTCCGCCACAAGGGTTCTCATGCTTGACGAACCGGTTACGGGGCTTGACCCAAAAGCCGCGTCCGATATGTATTCGCTTGTGTATGATATCAACAAAAAAGAAGGAATAACAATCATTATGATTTCGCACGATATTTCTTCTGTCTTAAAATACGCCTCACATGTGCTGAGTCTGGATAAATCGAAATATTTTTTCGGGACCGTCGAAAATTTCACGCAATACAGAGATAAGGCGGCATCCGAAAAACAAACCGGGGAAGACACCTTGTACGGAAACAGCGACGCATATAAATACGGAGGGACTGACATCAACTGAGTAACTGAAATATTATATTCGGACGTTCAAAGCGGACTCAAAAAGATGTTTTCGGTTTTGACATTTATAACTACAATTAAAATCTTGCCTTTACGGTATAACGGATAATTCAATAATGAACAATTTATTTATTTTTCTGGCTGTTAAGCAAAATATTTTTTCCAAGCTGTCGGAATATTTTTCGTTCTCATTTGTAAGATACGCTTTTATTGTGGCGATTCTCATATCGTTATGCTCGGCGCTTCTGGGAGTCTCTTTGGTGCTCAAGCGCTATTCCATGATAGGAGACGGGCTTTCGCATGTGGCGTTCGGAGCCGGCGCGGTATCTGCCGTTGTCGGCGTCGCGGGAATGACTATAACGCTTCCGGTAACTGTTGTTACGGCTATTTTTTTACTTAAAAGCGGCGGAAGAAAAAAAATCATGGGGGACTCGGCAATAGCCATGCTTTCCGCCGGAGCTTTGGCGGTAGGATATCTGCTGCTTAATATTACAAACACTTCATCTTCCAATTTAAGCGGAGATGTATGCACTTCCCTTTTCGGTTCAACCTCCATTCTTACGCTTTCAAGAAGCGATGTTAACTTATGTCTTGTGCTGTGCGCGGCGGTCATTTTGTTCTTTGTGATATGCTACAACAGAATGTTTTCACTGACCTTTGACGAGCGTTTTGCGGGAGCCACCGGAATTAACGTCAGTTTATACAATCTTCTGACCGCGATAATCACGGCTACGGTAATTGTTGTGGGAATGAAGCTTGCGGGAGCATTGCTTATCTCCGCGTTGATTATTTTTCCCCCCATGGCGGCAATGAGAATCTGTAAAAGCTACCGTTCGGTTATATTGACATCGGCGCTGATCTCGGTTTTCTGCGCGTTTACGGGGCTTATACTTGCCGTGCTGTACGAAACCCCGGTGGGAGCAAGTATTGTATGCGTCAATCTTTGCGCGCTCATCTTTTTCTCGCTTCTGGGATTTTTAAAAAAGAAAATAAGGAACACTTAAAATTAAGGAGTAAAAAAACATATATCATGTTAGAAATAAAAAGAGCGGAGCTCATAGATTATCCCGAAATAGAGGAGTTGTACGTTACGGCTTTCCCCAAATCGGAACGAAAGCCCTTCAAAATGCTTACCGACATGTTTGAAAACGGCAAGGCGCAACTGTGTAAAATCATGTATGAAAACGAATTTTCGGGATTTTTTTATCTGTATTTCTATAAAGATTTCGCGCTGATAGATTATTTTGCGGTAAAACCCGAAATGCGCTCCAAGGGTCTGGGCGCGAAATCACTCGGGTTGCTG
>CASEEB010000056.1 GCA_949286815.1 uncultured Eubacteriales bacterium
TTCGCCGGACTTCTTTTCTTTCTGCTCTCTCTCGTATTTTTCATAAGCAAGTATTATTTTCTGCACAAGCTTATGTCGGACGACGTCCCTCTCGGTAAAGGCATGGATCGCGATATCATCAATACCCGCAAGTATTTTGACCGCCGCGGCAAGCCCGCTCTTTTGCCCTGACGGCAAATCGGTCTGTGTAAGGTCTCCCGTAACCACCGCCTTTGAATTAAAACCGAGACGCGTAAGAAACATTTTCATCTGCTCCGGAGTGCAGTTCTGCGCTTCGTCGAGAATAATAAATGAGTCGTCAAGCGTTCTGCCTCTCATATACGCAAGCGGCGCCACTTCAATGGCTCCCTTTTCAACCTGTCTTTGATAATTTTCCATTCCCATAAGCTCGTACAGCGAGTCATACAGCGGACGCAGATACGGGTCTATTTTACTCTGAAGATCTCCGGGCAAAAAACCGAGCTTTTCACCTGCTTCAATCGCGGGACGGGTAAGAATAATCCTTGATACCTGCTTTTCACGCAACGCCTTTACTGCCATAGCCACCGCTAAAAATGTCTTTCCGGTTCCGGCGGGTCCCGTGCCTATCACAATCGTATTTTTGTTTATTGCCCTTACATACTGCTTTTGCCCTACAGTTTTCGCCTTTATAGGCTTGCCTTTCATCGTAACGCAGATACAGTCGTCGCCAAGCTCGTCAAGCTGAGACTCATTCCCCGATTTTATCATATCGGCAACATAAATGACGCTTTGATCGTTGATATTCTCATTGTATTTTGCCATTCTTACCAGATACGACACCGCCTGAGCGGCATTGTTCACGTCTTCATCGTGTTCTCCCGAAATAATAATGGCGTCCTCGCCGGTATCGCAGGCTCTGTTATGAACATTTACGTTAAATTCCTTTTCGATTATTTTTATATTTGAATCACAGCTTCCGAAAACCGCCGCGGTTATGTCGGCGGTTTCCGCTTTGATTATTTTATTGCTCATTAATTTACAATATACCTTTCTTCGCGGCTTCACAACCGCTTGTTTCCCCTCATAAAAACTTACTTGCGGGAAAAAAGCCGGAAAATTCACATTCACAAATTGAAGAACGAATATAGTCCGACTGCTCTGATCTGTCCGGATTATACAGCCCTTATGATACTTTTTCCGGCAGATCATCCTCCGGACGCTGCGACAAATCCACTTCAAACTCAGAAACTTTCGCTATGTTTTCGATACACACAACAATACAGTGAAGTCTGAAAAAGCCATCGCCCGCCTCCGGTGTTATTATTTTCCTTATGACCATTACATCTCCCTCATTGGCTATAAGCTGAGAAAGCTCATAATACGCGAGCCTTTCCGCCTCTTCGTATGTTCTTTGCCTGGTCACATATCTGTACTCGTGCTGCTGTATTGTCTGTATCTCAATAGGCGTCTGTGTTCCGTCCGGAAAACTACAATTCTCCACTGTACTTATTGTATCATAAAACATCATATCATTTCTACAGTTTTTTGAAATATTAAACGAATATCCGAAAAAATTTAAATATTTTTCAAAATTTACATTACCCGTATACTCTTTCTCCTCATATTCGAGCGGTATTTCAACAACATACTCGTTTACGGTTTTAGCCATGACGATGCCTGAGGCTCTGGTATAACGGAAACCTACTCTGTCGCTGTCGTATAATCCGCTTACAAGAAGATCTCCCTCATTTACATAGTCTCCCGCTTTAACTCGAATATTTCCCCTGAATATCTGCACCTGCTGTATAATTCCGCTTTTCTCCGCGACCAGATTTGCGAATTTATTATTCTGTTCCCCATCTTTATCAGCGCTTTTGTTCTCCCGTATCTGAACCTGAGCGACGTTTCCGGTTATGTTTACGGATATCCATGATATCTTCTCCGAATTGATAAGCAGCTTATTTTCAAGCTTATCGGTATTTAGCTTCGGTATATATGTACCTACTTTCAACCCGTACTGTTCAAGCAGTGAACCGACCTCCGACGATGTCATCGTCTCATTGCCGGTTATACGAATGTCCCATATATACTGCTGGGACAAGACGGTTATCGCCACCGCAATCAGCATACCTACCACAAGACCGTATCTGCGTCTGTACTTATAGAGAAACGGAGGCAAACCGATCTTTTTTACTACATTTATTTCTATGCCTCTTTTCCGGCACTCCGAAAATACTTTCCTGCTGTCGGACAATTTGAATATCAGCCTTATACTGCCGTCCGGCATATTTTTAAAGTCGGTATACGGAATGCAGCAATACATACAGAGATTCAACAGAGCGATTATATTGTCGTCGCAAGCGCTGATTTCAACGGCACCCAACAATTTATAAGATATGTTCATAAACAAGCCCTCTTTCACATATGTTTGACCTTTTAATAACCTTCGGCATCCGACGCGTCAATAAAATTCACGCTCTTTACAAAACCGTCTATGCTGATATTTCCCGCATGATACGTCGAACACACAAGGCGCTCACCCTTTACGGATACGGAAAATCCTTTCACGGACATTATCATTTCCTCGGACGAGTATTTAAGTATTCTGCGGCAGCCGGTAAGAAAAATCTGATTTCTGCCCCGCACCTCAAGTCTGAAGCTGCCGCATAAAAGGTCTGACGGCAGTTCGGTCTTTACAGAGAGAAATTCCCTCAGCCCTCCCTTGTTTCTCTTCTTCTCTTCTTCTGTATTCATAAAATCCTCCGATCAAAAATATACATTAGTAATGTAAAACACAATTCTTAAGCGCGGCTCACCTCAGATTCCGAATTAACCGATTCTCTGTAATAATATATGAATTTAATCCGCGTTAAATGATTATGTCAAATCAAAATACAAGAACGGAGAACATACAGGGTAATATGAAAATAAAAAACACAGCAAAAAAAGGAAAGTTTTCACCCGGAAGCCTTTCCTTCGGGGCTATTGCCGTCCTGTCCTTTTTTCTGATTCTCGGCAAAAGCGACGTTGCCATAGAATATATGGGCGCGGGGCTATCGGTATGCGCGAAGACAATTATTCCGTCGCTTTTCCCGTTTATGGTCATATCCGAGCTTTTGATATCGAGCGGAATCGGAGAGCTGATTGGGAGATTAATCTCCGCTCCGTCAAAATTTATGTTCGGCGTATCCGGAGCGGGAAGCTGCGCGTTTTTCCTCGGTCTTATCTGCGGATTTCCCATTGGCGCGAAGACCGCCGCCTCAATGTATGAAAAAGGTATGATTTCAAGAGAGGAATTTGAACATTTACTTACTTTCTCCAACAATCCGAGCTCCGCGTTTCTGATAAGCGCCGTGGGCATATCTTTATTTTCGGATAAGAACTTCGGTTTGCTGCTTTACGGCTGTACCGTTCTTTCGGCGGGCATGGTAGGTATAGCCGGCAGATTTATATTCAGAAATAAAAACAAAACCGACATAGTCCCCGTGTCATCGTTTGCGCCCAAGAGCAGTATTCTTCAATTTACGTCAGCGGTACAATCCGCCGCGAGAGGAATAATCACGGTTTGCGCATATGTAATTTTCTTTTCCGCGTTTGTCGGATGTCTTGGCGCGACAATACGCGAAATGGGAGTTCCGGAATTTTTCGGAACGGTCATGTTCGGTTTTTTTGAGCTTACAAGCGGAGTCTGCTCTGCCGCCGCAATAGGAAATTTCAAAACCGCCGCCGTTCTCTGCGCTTTTTTTGCCGGATGGTCGGGACTGTCCGTGCATTTTCAGAT
>CASEEB010000057.1 GCA_949286815.1 uncultured Eubacteriales bacterium
CCGGGAAATCTGGCGTATCTGCGTCCCAATTACGCTAAAGTCGTGTGCGACTATGTAAAACAGCTCGGCGGAAAGCCGTTTGTGACAGACTGCAATACTTTGTATGTGGGAGGCAGAAAGAACGGAATAGACCATCTTGACAGCGCGTATGTAAACGGATACAATCCTTTCTGTACCGGCGTTCATACGATTATAGCGGACGGTATAAAAGGGACGGATGAGGCTTTGGTGCCGGTGCGTAACGGCGAATATGTCAAGAAAGCCAAGATAGGAAAGGCGCTGATGGACGCCGATATAGTGATATCGCTTACGCATTTTAAGGGACATGAAATGGCGGGCTTCGGAGGCGCTCTTAAAAACATCGGAATGGGCGGAGGCTCAAGAGCCGGAAAAATGGAGATGCACAGCGCGGGAAAGCCAAATGTGAACAGAGACCTTTGTATCGGCTGCGGTCAGTGCGTAAAGATCTGCGCTCATGACGCGCCCGAAAAGACCGACGGAAAGATGTGGATCAATCACGATAAATGCGTCGGTTGCGGCAGATGTATAGGAGTCTGTCCGAAGGATGCCATAACCCCTCCTATGGACGAGTCAAACGACATAATGAATTATAAGATCGCCGAATATACTATGGCGGTAGTTGACGGCAGACCCTCTTTCCATATTTCTTTGGCGGTTGATATTTCACCTTATTGCGACTGTCACGCGGAAAACGATATACCGATTACTCCCGACGTGGGAATGTTCGCGTCGTTTGACCCCGTTGCCATTGATATGGCATGTGTCGACGCGGTAAACGCGATGCCGCCGATGGCGGGAAGTGTGCTTGAAAAGCACGGTTGTCACCATCATGACCATTTTAAAGACGTATCCCCGGATACAAACTGGCGTTCGGCGCTTGAGCACGGTGAAAAGATAGGCTTGGGAAGCATGGATTATGAGCTGATTAAGCTCTGATTTTTAAAAGGCGGCGGATAGCTGCCGGATATTGTTTGCGTTACTTCATTGTCTGATAAAAAATTAAATAAAATAAAAGAACGGAGATATAATGACAGTCTTGAATGGAAATGCCGTTGTGGGGCAGTCAGGCGGACCGACCGCGGCGATCAACGCGACGCTCGCGGGAATCATAAGCGGAGCTTTGAAATCAAAGGAAATCGGAAAAATATACGGTATGAGGAACGGAATCGAGGGTTTGCTCGAGGAAAGACTCATAGAGCTCGACGGTATATTTTCGGACAAGTCAAAGCTTAAGGCTTTGATGACGACTCCCGCGGCGGCGCTCGGATCGTGCAGAAAAAAGCTCCCGGAAAAAAATGACTACTCTTACACCGCGGTGTTTGATAAGATTATTAAGATTTTTCGTAAATACGATATAAAGTATTTTTTCTACATAGGCGGAAACGACTCTATGGATACGGTAAAAAAGCTTTCGGAGTATACCGATGAATGCGGATATGAAATGCGCGTGGTGGGAGTTCCGAAAACTATTGACAACGATATTATCGGAACGGACCACACGCCGGGATACGGATGCGCGGCAAAGTATATAGCGACAACCATGCAGGAAATACTTTATGATACCGACGTATATACGACAAAAGCCGTGACCGTTGTGGAATTGATGGGAAGGGATACCGGCTGGCTGACCGCGGCTTCCGCGCTCGGCAGAATCTGCGGCGGCAAAAGTCCCGATCTTGTGTATCTCCCCGAAAGGGTTTTCAGTATGGAAAATTTCTTTCACGATATCGTAACGGTATTTTCCCGAAAACCTAACGCGGTAGTGGCGGTTTCGGAAGGACTCAGGTTTGAGGACGGCAGATATGTGGGCGAAGGTGTCCAAAGCGGAAATGTTGACGCTTTCGGTCACAGGGCGCTGTCGGGGACCGGAAAATCATTGGAGATTGCGTTGAGGGAAAGGTTCGGATGCAAGGCGCGTTCCGTAGAGCTGAATCTTCCTCAGCGTTGCGCGTCTCATCTTTTGTCCGCGTGCGATATAAACGAGTCGTTCGGCGTGGGAAACGCGGCGGTTGCGGCAGCTCTGCAAGGCGTGAGCCGGGAGATGATGGTAATACTGCGTGACTGCGAGGACGACGGGGAATATTCGTCTCTTTTCGGTCATATGGATATAGAGCTTATCGCGAACAAGACAAAATATGTGCCGGATAATTTCATAAATCAGCAGGGCAACAATGTCACCGACAAATGTCTTGAATATATACTTCCTTTGGTAAACGGTGAAATTTATCCCGCATACAAAAAGGGGATGCCCGAATATTTTACATTCGATATGTAAATCAATTTATAATAACTGACTCGGATAAGAAAAAGAAAGGTTCGGAATTTGAAAATGGCAAAAGAAAAAAAGGTTGAGCAAATTACCTCAATGGATACGGATTTCGCTCAGTGGTATACCGATGTGGTAAAGAAAGCGGAGCTTGTGGATTACTCCGGGGTAAAGGGCTGTATGATAATAAGACCGTACGGTTATGCTATCTGGGAAAACATACAAAAGGAGCTTGACGGGCGGTTTAAGGCGCTTGGACATGAAAATGTGTATATGCCTATGTTTATACCGGAAAGTCTGCTTCAGAAAGAAAAGGACCATGTAAAGGGTTTTGCTCCCGAATGCGCGTGGGTGACTGTGGGAGGAGATAATCAGCTTTCGGAACGGCTGGCAGTCCGTCCCACATCCGAAACTTTGTTCTGCGACCATTTCAAAAATGTAATTCATTCGTACCGCGATCTGCCGAAGCTTTACAATCAGTGGGTAAATGTGGTACGTTGGGAAAAAACTACCCGCCCTTTTCTCCGCACATCGGAATTTCTGTGGCAGGAGGGACATACCATGCACGAGACCGAAGAGGAGGCAAGGGAAGAGACTCAGAGAATGCTCGGTGTATACGAGGATTTTTATCTTAATGTTCTTGCGATTCCCGCGATAACCGGAAGAAAGACTGAAAAAGAAAAATTCGCGGGAGCGATTGAAACATATACAATTGAACCTATGATGCACAACGGGGTCGCGCTTCAGGGAGGAACGTCGCACTATTTCGGTGACGGATTCGCGAAAGCGTTTGACATTACATTTACCGGAAGGGACAATACAATAAAATATCCTTTTCAGACGTCCTGGGGAGTGTCGACCCGTTCTATCGGAGCTATAATCATGACGCACGGCGATGACAACGGTCTTATTCTTCCTCCGCGCGTGGCGCCTATACAGACAGTTATAATTCCCGTTGCTCAGCATAAGGAAGGCGTTCTTGAAAAGGCCAATGAAATAAAAGAGCGGCTGTCGGCTGCCGGTGTAAGAGTAAAGGTTGATGACAGCGATAACAGCGCCGGATGGAAGTACAGCCAGTATGAAATGAAGGGTGTGCCCGTCAGGCTTGAAATAGGTCCCAGAGATATTGAGTCCGGCGTTTGCGTACTTGTGAGCCGTGTTTCCGGTGAGAAGAAGACAATCCCGATTGAAAGCGTTGAGTCTGAGGTGGCAGCCATGCTCGATTATGTTCACAATGAGCTTGTGGACCGCGCTCGCAGAAATCTCGCGCAGAAGACAAATGAAGCGAGGAGCTATGAGGAATTTCTGGATTGCGCTCAGAACCGTCCCGGATTCATTAAAGCCATGTGGTGCGGAGACGAGGAATGCGAGAATAAAATAAAAGACGAAACCGGCGGTGTAAAGTCCCGCTGTATTCCGTTTGTCG
>CASEEB010000058.1 GCA_949286815.1 uncultured Eubacteriales bacterium
AATTGATTACCGTTGTACTCAGCTTCGTCCGCAGCTCTTGGCGGAAGTACAGCGCACGCGCGAGTTCGGAGATCTGAGCGAAAACGCCGAGTATAAAGAGGCAAAAAGAGAGAAAAACAAAAACGAAAGCCGCATCAGATACCTTAAAAACATGATAGCCACTGCCAAGGTCATCAAGGTTTCATCGAAAAATGACGAGGTGGGACTTTTCGACACCGTCGCTTATTATATCGAAGAGGACGATGAGGTTGTCGAAAGAAAGCTCGTAACTACTCTCAGGCAGGACTCGTTAAAAGGACTTTTAAGCAAAGAATCTCCGCTCGGTAAAGCTATAATGGGAAAACATGTCGGAGACAGAATATGCGTTAAAGTCAACGACAGCTACAGTTACTATATAGTCATCAAAAAAATCACACAGGGCGATGACGACGAAAGCATACCGATAAGCACTTATTAAAAGGATTTATTCAAAAATCTCTGTTCGGCAATTTTTTCAGCCGCTTCCCGTTTGGCTTGAAAATAGCATTGTACGCTTTCTTTGCACTGAATTTTAAATACGCTTCTCATTACCACTGAACTTTTTAGAGTCTGACACACTTATACACATTTATGATTTATCTTTAACTAAAGGGGCTGTCTCAAATTGATAATTAAGGAAATTCCTTTGTAACAGTTCAACAAAAAACACTTGCATACCGATATGGGTAAGCAAGTGTTTTTGTATAGGTTACCGTTCAAGCAGAAACAATTTCCAAACTTGAGACAGTTCCGGCTTGTTGAAAAAGTCAATTTGCAAAAAATAATACACAAAAAGTTTTCGCCCGCCTTTTTCAAAAGGCGGTGGGGTAAGGGGCAAAGCCCCTATCGTCCTCTGCTTGCTATGTGCTTACTGGGCTTTCAACAGGCTGAGAGGACGGCATAAAGCCGATCTCTCTCCGCAATAAAATATGTTGAAAGTTTCGGTCAAGCATTTTCAAAGGCTTTTTACACGTGGAGGGCGAAAGCCCTCCTTTTTAATTCTATTCAATCTTAAAAACAATTGTCAGTCCAAGCAGACCTTTTTCCCGTTGACCTCGACATGTATGTTCTCTCTTCCCATTGCAAGTATGCTTGCCGGCAGCTCGACTGTGTAGCCGTAATCTTTCGGGATAATAGCTTTCAGTTTAAATCCGTCATCCGAAACAGACCAGGAAAGTGACAATACCTCCCCGTCAATCTCATGCGTTCCTCTTGCCCAACGCAAATTACAAGGGTGAGGGGCGATTTTTATTTGCTTTTCAAGCTTATTTTCTATCCCCATTCCCAAAATGTCCCTCATGAAATGCACTCCGACATGCGACATAAATCCGTGACATCTGGACGAAGTGTTTGAAACTTCATTCTCCCAAAGCGTTCCCGGACCTTCCCTGAGCTGAGGCATACATATCGCGCGGATATCCTCATACAGCTTGTCATAATACCCGCGTCTGGCCAGCATGTCAAGCCTTATACACAGGCCGATAAACAGCCCGCTCCTGCCGATATAAGGCGCGGGAGTATACTTGGGCGCGGGTCCCATGCAATCTCTTACATAAACGTCAAGCGACTTATTTTCACCGACCTCAAAAAGATCGCACCACAAATCAGTATAAAGCGCCGCTTCGGAATATTTGTCTGTCTGACACAGTTTTCCGTTGACATACCTGAGATTATCGGATATGACTTTCACCTCGGAATTTGTATATCCCACAAGCGCTTCTTTTAACGTATTCTTCATCTCCTCGGCAATCTTCAACCACTCTTTATTATTATACAGTTCACCCAATGATTTTAAAGTATACGCGAAAAGAATGTTCGCCGGAACAGATATCGGTCTTTGATAGTCCGCATTGTTTGAGCATGACCAATCTATAAACAACCAATTGAGATTTTCAATCAACTGATTACTTCCCTTTAACTTCAACATTCCGTTTACAAAAGCTTCTACTCTTTTATAATACGTGTTCGCAAAGTTCATGTCGCCTGTGCGGGATATAAATTCGCAAAATTCGCACATAAGCCAAAATGACCAGTTTATAAGCCCGGCACATTCCCTGTAATCTTTTTTATTACCGGGGTACACCTCGGGAAAAATCGAAAAATACATTTTATCCGGATCGGTCAGCAAAAAGTTTTCGATAAACTCACGTTCTACCCTGTCGTCCGAAAGCATCAGAGCCGCCGCTCTTCCCGACCACAAAGAATCACACAGCCAGCCTCCGCGTTCTCTCTGCGGACAATCCATAAATATATCAATAGTATTGAGAAGCAAAGTTCTTTTTGCCGCTTCATACAGCCGGTTTATATCGTCGTCTGAGCACATAAACGAAGACCTGTTCTCATCAGGATAAAAATACTCCTTGATACCTGTACGCATTATCTTAACTTTGCCGGTATTTCTGAAATATATCTTGAAATATCTGCAGAGCGTGGGTTCAAGCGCGCAAAATTCGGTTTTACCGCTTTTAACGTGAAGCCTCGTTATGCAGTCGCTTCCGTAAAAATCTTTGCCCTGAAGCGACAGAAGCTCAGTGGGAATCAAATCTATAATGCCTTCACGTTCTGTTTCAACCTCAATATAGGGAAATCCGACGAATGACACCCTCATATCAAACAAAATATATTTGTCCCCGTCGCCGCACAGTTCAATACCATCACCCCTCTTACAGGTTATGTCCGCCTCGGTGCGTTCAACCGTAGCCTGACATTCATAAAGAGTTCTTTCGGGAAGATTTGTATATATCTCCGGATATGCCGCTTCATAAAAACACGGTTCATATGTAAAGTTCTTGTTAATCTCACAACTGCCGAATTCAACAATATTTTCGGCATCATGCTCCGAAAGAGTGGCGCGAAGCGCATTATGGGGAAGATATTCCGCCTCCGGATTAACAATCACGGCTGCCCCGTACTTCGCCTTCCCTACTCTCCATGACAAATACTCACTGTCAAGATAATATACCTCCGCCGACTCTCTTGAGTGACTGATACGCTCGGAAACAGAAACCCTTTGCTTTATCCGGTATACACTCCAATTTTCGTCGGTGTGTAAAACAGAACGCATATCTCCGTCATATAGCTCAAGGAT
>CASEEB010000059.1 GCA_949286815.1 uncultured Eubacteriales bacterium
ATATAAACCTGATATATTCGGCGTTCGTATCATAAAGAGTTATGGGGGATTTCATGAGTTCGGTAAATTTTTCGACAGTGGTCATTTTTTCCACCTTGTTTTCGTTTTCGGTTCTCGTAATAAAGAATATTTTTCCCAGAGGTGTTTTCTGTGTAACGCAGTTGTCGGGATTGTATGTATAACGCTGATAGATTCCGCTTCCGTATTCCTTTAAGTGTAATGATATGCCGTATTTTTTCAGTACCTCGACGCCGCCCGGACGTAAATGGATCGGCGTGTTATACGGATATATACAGAAATTTTTCCGGTCGAGCAGTATACAGTCATCGGTTATATATCCCATACCGCGGTTTGTAAGATAGGTCGCGAGTGTGGTTTTTCCGCCCGTTGTCGCGGCGGAAAAGAGATATGCTTTGCCGTTGTATTCAACGGCGGCGCCGTGAATAGCAAAAACCGAGTCGTCGTATTTGGTTTTCTCAAAAATAAATCTGTCAATCTCAAGCAGGGGATTGGAGGTTTCCCGAGCCGTACCGCCAAAATCCATAACATACTGCTCGCCGTTTCGGGTGATATTTATTTCATACTCTGCGGGAAATTCGATTTCTGAAATATATTTTCCGAAATGAAGATATAAAATCGCGTTTATCTCATCGCAGTCGCAGTTTATTCTGAAGCAGGTTTGATACGGGGCATGGAAATATAGGGTTTTCACTTTTTTGTTTCCTTGTTTTGCGGATATTAATTTTCGTGACGGCAAATATCATTGCTTTTTTGGGGATAACATCGCATTGATGGCTGTATGCGGATAATGTTATATCGCGTCTAATGACATTTGCCCGATTTTTTACGTATATATTATAACATATTGTTTTTTAATTTTCAATACACATAAATGAAAAATAATCAAACTTTGTGAAAATTTGGCGTAATATAGGCGTAATATATTATTTGGCCGAAAAGTATGAATGATTTTGAATTTAATTGTAATTAAAAGGCTTTTTTTGACTAATATCAGGGAATTTAATTAATGTTTTTGGACGAAACATGCGATATGGATAGTATCATGCATATTGGAAATAATGATAGACGATAATTTGCCCAAATTGTGTTGAAATAATCAAAACAATATGGTATAATTGTATACAATCGTATTGTATACAAGCGTATTGTATACAGCGTGAAGAAATCATAAAATAATTATCTACTTGCTGTATACAGCAGTTTTGCGTGCCGCAAAACTGTCCGGGTTTCTATTATACATTGTAAAAAAATCGTACAATTATTATCTATTTGCTGTATATGGGTTCTTTTATGCGATTGTAAATAAATCGGACAAATATTCTAACAGCCGCGGCTTAGAAAACGGAGGTATATCCTTGGAGAACATTATTGGGACTGAGAACGGCAGTCATTTAAACAAAACCGCATCATGCGTTTCGGAAGATAACCGAGTGCTCAGATTATTTATAAACGGAAAAGCTCAGGACGGACTTGCGTATATTACATATCTGACCGACAACAACCGCTATGGGGATTTTGCAAAAGCGGGATACCGTCTGTTTTCTTTTCCGGTCTTTTTCGGATATAATCATCTTAATGAAAACTCGGGACTTTACGTGTTTACAAAGGGAATTTTTGACGGCGATATTCCTGATTTTTCGGTCTTTGACGCGGATGTTGCAAAAATACTGAAAGCTTGTCCGGATGCTTTCCTCCTGCCGCGTGTAAACGTCTCGCCCTCGGAAAATTGGGAGAAAGCTCATCCTGACGAATTGTGCGACGCCCCTCGCGGCAAAAAATCGGGAAGATTTTCTTTCGCTTCGGATATCTGGACGGAAGAAGTAAAAAAAGAGTTGGCGCTGTTTATTGAACACGTGGAAAACAGCGAATATGCTTCACATATTGCCGGATATCAGATCGCGGGAGGAAATACCGAGGAATGGCTTCCGCTTGTTCCGGACGGTATAAGCGGGAAAAGAGCGGAGGAAAAATATTTTGAATATCTCAGGTCACATAGCTGTGAGGAGAACAAAACAAGCTTTTATCGCTTTTATTCCGAGCTTGTGGCGGGGAGAATTTGTGAGTTCGCTTCCGAGGTAAAAAAGTTGACCGGGAACAGGCTCGCGGTGGGCAGCTTTTACGGATACACGTTTGAGTGCCCGGACAGGACGTCAGGCCATCATGCGCTCCGCAGACTTCTTGAATGTGACGATATTGACTTTATTTGCTCACCCATATCATATTCAATGGGGCGACAGGTCGGGCGCGACCATCCGTATATGATTCCGTTGGGGTCGGTAAAGCTGCACGGAAAGCTTTATTTTTCGGAAAATGACACAAGAACGCATTTGTCTTTGCCCGTAAACAATACTCCTCACTATACGTCTCCTATTTGGTTCGGACACGACGAGGCGACCTCGTGTGAGGTTATAAAAATGCACGCCGCGCGCGCGTTGATAAACGGTCATTCGGCGTGGTGGTTTGACATGTGGGGAGGTTGGTTTGCGGACGAAAGGTATATGAAATTGCTCGAAAAGCTTCGTCAGATATTTGAACAAAGCCGTAGCCTTCCGATGGGAGGAGTTTCAAACGTGGCGGTATTTGTTGACGAAGAGACGTACGCAGGTCTTGACGATACATCGGTTTCGGGAATAGTATGCGGTTTTATCCGTGAGGCTTTGGGTAAAATGGGAGCCCCTTACGACCTTTATCTGGCTTCCGACGCCGAGAGAGTTGTTGGCGGCTATAGCGCGGTTATCGCGCTTGTTCCGGCGCGTACTCCTTATATTGAAAAGCTTTCGGATCTGACACGGTCGCTAAATATAGCATATCTTGAAATCACAGATAAAAACGCCGGAATATCGACAGAAGAACTGCGAGATTTTCTGGAAAAGGGAAATGTTCACCTGTGGTGCCGAAACGACGCGGTGATATACGCCAACGAGAGCTATTTGTTTCTTCATACCGCGGAGAACGCTGTATATGAACTTGAAACTCCCGAAAATGAAAATTTGCTCGATGTGATAACCGGAGAGTGGTTTGTTTCCGGTCGGGAAAGAGAAAAAGGAAAAAGTTTTTTGCTCAGGCGATTGAAAAATCCAAGGTGACTCATTGTTTGACTGCGGTTAAATAAATTACCGATTATAAATGAAAAATTAACTATTGACAAACAGAAAAAATTATAGTATAATAATTACGGTTATCCGGCAAAGTTCGGTAATGAAATGTTTGTCAATATTCGGCGCAGGCATAGTCTAGTGGTAAAACCTCAGCTTCCCAAGCTGAAGATGCGGGTTCGATTCCCGTTGCCTGCTCCATTGCGGATTTCTCCGGCGAGAGATGTCCGCGATTTTTTATATTATTTTTACTCGGATTATGGTGAAGATTTTTATATTTTGTTATAATAAATGAAAGGTTGATAAATCCATGCAACAGCTGAAAATGATAAGATACAGCGCGCCGGTAAAGAAAAGGGAATTGCCGGACGGATATTTTTACAGAATGTTCGGTGGCACACGTGAGGAAATCGAAGACTGGGTAAAGATATGCAAAAACGGTCTTCTTCCGGAGGACGGCGGAATTGAATGGTATTACAGTTCAATTGAAAATTATCCCGATCTTGAACCGGAAAGAGACCTTTTTTTTGTGGTGGACTCCGACGGTAATAGAGTGGCTACCTCGGCGTCCGTGTGCCACAAGGACAATACGGGATATATACATATGGTGGCCTCTCTTCCCGAAACAAGGGGCAAGGGAATAGGACACGCCATGCTTTCTTTCGCGCTTGAATTGATTGAAAACCGCGGAGTTACACACACGGTGCTTACTACTGACGATCACCGTCTTGCCGCCATAAAGACATACCTTGACGCCGGTTTTCTGCCTGTAATTTATGATGATCCCGAAAGTGATATGGAAGCGCGTTGGAATAAAGTGTTGAGTGAAATGAAATATCCTGACGTAAAGTTTATATATGAATAATGGGACTGTCCGTTATGCGCGCTGAAACGGCGAGCACGACAAAAAGTTAAAAATACTTTAAAATTTTTAGGATATTACTTGAAAAGTATCGAAAAAAGTATTATAATAGATAAGAATTTTATTTTGTTTCGGGGGTACTTATGAACAACATCGGATTTGATAACAATAAATACATAGAGCTTCAGTCAAAGAAAATTCTTGAGAGAATTTCAAGCTTCGGCGGAAAGCTTTATCTTGAGTTCGGCGGAAAGCTTTTCGACGACTATCACGCGTCGAGAGTTTTGCCGGGATTTTGCCCCGACAGCAAAATAAAAATGCTTTTAAACCTGAAAGAAAATGCCGAGACCATTATAGTGGTTTCCGCTAATGCAATTGAGCAGAATAAACTCAGAGGCGATCTGGGCATTACATACGACGACGACGCGCTCCGTTTGATTGACGCGTTTAACGAGGTGGGCATTTCGGTATGCGGTGTGGTTGTATCTCACTATACAAAGCAGCCTGCGGCGGATAATTTTATAAAACGTCTGGAGAATCTCGGAGTCCGCGCATACAGGCATTATCCTATAGAGGGGTATCCCACGAACGTATCGACAATAGTCAGTGACGAGGGTTACGGAAAGAACGAATACGTAAAGACGACCAAGCCTCTGATAGTGGTTACCGCGCCCGGACCCGGAAGCGGAAAAATGGCTACCTGCCTTTCGCAGCTGTATCACGATAATCTGAACGGAATAAAGGCGGGTTATGCGAAATTTGAAACTTTTCCGATATGGAATCTTCCGCTTAAACACCCGGTAAATATGGCTTATGAAGCGGCCACGGTCGATTTGAATGATGTGAATATGATTGACCCGTTTCATCTTGAAGCGACCGGCGTGACGGCTGTAAATTACAACCGCGATATTGAAATCTTTCCGGTTCTCAAAGCGATTTTTGAAAAGATTTACGGCAGCTGTCCGTATAAGTCCCCCACCGATATGGGAGTAAACATGGCGGGTTATTGCATAGTCGATGACGAGGTGGTGTCGGCGGCGTCAAAGGAAGAGATAGTAAGGCGGTATTTTGATACCATGTGCCGAAAGGTAAACGGACTTGCCGATTCCGAGGAAATTTACAAAGCCGAGCTTATAATGAATCAGGTAGGAATTGACAGTACATACCGCAAGGTCGTAAAGGCAGCCACCGAAAAATCCGAGCTTACCGGCGAGCCCGCGACGGCAATTGAGCTGCCGCAGGGAATTGTGACAGGAAAGACCTCAAACCTGATGGGGGCGTCCGCGGCGGCGCTGCTTAACGCCCTTAAGATGCTTGGCGGAATTGAAGATTCTTATCTGCTTTTGCCTGTGGAAATAATCGAACCGATACAGAAGCTTAAAATTGAGAATCTCGGAAACCGGAATCCGAGGCTTCACGCGGATGAAATACTTATAGCCCTTTCCATTGCGGCGACTACCGATCCCGTGGCTGAACATGCCATGTCTCAGTTGCCTAAGCTGAAGGGATGTGAGGCACATACGACGGTTATTGTCTCGGAGGTTGACAAAAATGTCTACCGAAAGCTCGGACTCAATCTGACTTGTACCCCTGTTTACGCTACCAAAAAGCTGTATCATAAATAATATTATCGTTAAAAGGGCTTGACGACGGTTGCAAGGGCGTTTTTTAGGCAAAGTTACCTGATTTAACTGTTGGCAACAGTCCGAAAAATAAGTAAAACAGAGGCTTAATAACTTGGCCGGATAAAGAAAAACGGTTGCTTTTTACCTAAAGGTACAGAGCAACCGTTCGCTGTGTTGTATAATTAATCGCCGCAAAATACTTATGACCCAACCGCTTTTTTGAATTTATGTTTTGAAAATGTTAACATCGGCGCATTTATTAACATAAAATTAACATCACTCTAACTAAGAAATTATAAAAATAATGTATCATAGGTAAATAATACCTAAAAGATCAAATCGGAGACAGATTAAATGAACTTAATGGACATACTGACACTTATATGCGGACTTGCTCTTTTTTTATACGGTATGGAAATAATGGGGAATTCCCTGAAAAAAAGTGCCGGAAGAAAACTAAAGACAATTTTGGGGAATCTTACTTCCAATAAATTCAAGGGTTTTTTGCTGGGTCTCGCGGTTACCGCGGTTATCCAGTCATCCTCCGCGACTACGGTCATGGTGGTGGGATTTGTCAATTCCGGCACAATGACGCTTTCTCAGGCGGTAGGCGTGATAATGGGGGCGAATGTCGGAACGGCGGTCACATCCTGGCTCACCGCGATGTCCGGAATAGGCTCTGACGGAAATGTATCTTCTTTGCTTTCATGGCTGAGCCCCGACGCCTGGATGCCGATACTTGCGCTTTTGGGCATTTGTCTGCTTCTGTTTTCGCAAAAAGACAGGAAAAAGGATATAGGAAATATACTGCTTGGTTTTGCCGTGCTCATGACCGGAATGAGCATAATGTCCTCGGCGGTGTCGGGGCTTAGGGAAAACGAGACCTTCTCCTCAATGCTTGTGATGTTCAATAATCCGTTGTTCGGGATTCTTGCCGGAGCGGTACTGACCGCCATTATTCAGTCTTCTTCCGCCTCTGTGGGTATATTGCAGTCACTGACGACTACCGGAGCCATTTCATACGGCATGGCAATTCCCATTATTATGTGACAGAATATAGGCACATGCATAACCGCTATGATATCCTCCATAGGCGCGAATAAAAACGGAAAACGGGCGGCGCTTGTGCATCTTTATTTTAATATAATCGGCGCCGTTGTACTGCTTTCATTGTTTTATTTGTTTGACTGGATTTTTGACTGGACATTTGTGGATTCCGCAATTAATATGTGGGGTGTGGCGGCGGTTCATACCGTGTTTAAAATACTGTCGGTATTGCTTATAGCCCCGTTTTCAAAGCAGCTCGAAAAGCTTGCACAGGTATCGGTGCGCGGAAATGATAAAAATGAAGATGAAATTACCGGTCTGCTTGACGAGCGTCTTTTGGATACACCCAGCGTCGCAATTGAAAGAAGCCGCAAGGCAGCGTGTCAGATGACCTGCCTTTGCACGGACGCGCTTGTGAAATCAATTGGCATTCTGGATTTTTATGATGAAAAGACCGCGTCCGAAATAATGGAAAGCGAGAACAAAGCCGATGTTTACGAGGACGCCATCGGGTCGTATCTGGTCAAGCTTTCGTCCAAGAACCTGACTGAGTCGGACGTTCACGAAGTGACAAAGCTGCTTCATATGATAGGCGACCTTGAAAGAATCTGCGACCATTCGGTAAATCTTTTGGAGTCGGCGGAAGAGATGAAAGACAAAAACATTGTTTTTTCGGATGAGGCGAAAAGGCAGCTCAACGTATTGTATGACGCGGTTGCGGAGATCCTTTCGATTACAAAGCAGGCTTTTGTGGAAAACGATTTGAATGCCGCGTCAAAGGTCGAGCCTCTTGAGCAGGTGGTAGATTATCTTAAAGACCGCATAAAGCTGAACCATATTTTAAGGCTTCAGAAAAGCGAATGTACAATTGAACACGGGTTTGTGCTTTCGGATATTCTTACAAACCTCGAACGTGTCTCCGACCATTGTTCAAACATCGCCGGATGCATTATTGAAATGTCCAAAAATAACTCTCTGGAAATTCACGGATATCTGCATGGGGTAAAATCCGACAGCAGGGAGTTCAACTCAATGTATAAGGAGTATCTGAAGAAATATTCGCTTGAGTCTTCCGATTGATATAGAAGTCGTATAAACGAATAAAGCACGGATTGTAAACACGGTCCTGAGCCACTGAAATCGGATAAAAAGGAGCCGGGGTAAATTGTATTTTTTCTCGCTCTCCTGTTGCAAACGAATCACCCGCGGTCTAAAGACCACGGGTGATTTTATATAGGTTTGACTTTGACGCGTAAATGTTTTCCGGATCCGAGCCGGATTTTTTGCGTTCAATGAGAATCCGCGGGTTTTGAATTTCGACCCGGAAGTGTTTAAAAACGCTCAGTTGAATTCGTCGGTCACTTTAAAGGTCACGTTCGGAGCGCCCTCGGGCACGGTATATCCGACGTCGGCGGGCTTTACCCAGTATACCGCGTTTTTAATTATGCGCTGTACGTATGGGTTGTAGAATGAGCGGTCGAATTCATGTCCCGGCTGGAAGTAGAATACCTTTCCCAAACCGCGCAAAAAGCATACGCCGCTGCGGAATATAAATCCGTCTTCGTACCATGAGCCGAAGACCAGAGCGTCGGGCTGAGGAATGTAGAAAGGCTCGCAGTAAAGCTCTTCGAGGTCAAGAGTGAAGTGTTCCGGAATACCTGCCGCTATGGGATGCGACGGCATGAGATTCCACACTACTTCTTTCTGATCCCGACCCCATGAAAGGTTTCCGGTTGTTCCGACAACCTGTTTGAAAACCTTTGAATGATGCCCGGAATGGAGCACTATAAGCCCGGTTTTGCCGGCGTAGACTCTTTGTCTTATCTTTTCGACAAGCTCGTCGCTTACCTCTCCGTGAGCCATATGTCCCCACCAGATAAGAACATCGGTCTTTTCAAGAAGCTCATCCGGAAGTCCCTGACACGGGTCGTCAAGTGCCGCCAAGGTTATGTCAAGGTCTTCATTTACTTTAAGAAAATTTCTGATACAGCCGTGTATCCCTTCGGGATAAATGGCACGGCAGCCTTCCTCATTTCTTTCATGCCGGAATTCGTTCCAGATGACAACATTGATTTTTGACATAAAAACAACTCCTTTTATGTATGATTTAATAATAAAAACATCAATTTTTATAAAACATCATTTCAAAAAAATTATAGCATAAAAAAAACCAAAAGTAAACCCCAAAATTAAAATTTGGCAAATTTTAATTTTATTTGCCCAAAAGGTATTGCAATTTATATTTGATAAGTGTATAATTACTACAGTTTGTACAGTGAACAAGATTGCTGTGACCATCAAAATTTTCCGGAGGATATAAATTATGAAAATGTCGTTTCGGCATTACGGGAAAAGCGACCCCGTAACCTTGGAACAGATTTCTCAGATTCCGACTGTATACTCTATAGTGTCGGCGTGTTATGATACGCCGCCCGGTGAGGTCTGGAAAAGGGAAAGCATACAGGAGATCAAAGACGATGCAGACAAGCACGGTCTTGCGTTTGAAGTGGTGGAAAGCGTGCCCGTTCCCGAAGATATAAAGCTCGGCAGCAAAAATTCCCCTCAATTGATAGATAATTTTTGTGAAAATATACGCAGACTCGGGCAGGCTGGGGTTAAGTGTATTTGCTATAATTTTATGCCCGTGTTCGACTGGCTGCGCAGTGAGCTCGAAAGACCTATGCCGGATGGTTCAAACAGCCTTGCTTATGATGAAAAAACCGTACTTTCAATGGACCCCAGAAAGGGAGACCTGGCGCTGCCCGGATGGGACCAGAGTTATACCAAGGACCAGCTTGGTCAGTTACTGAAAAAATATGAGGATATAGATGAGGAAAAGCTTTTTTCAAACCTCAGCGATTTCCTTGAGGCGGTTATCCCGGTTGCCCACGAGTGTAAAGTCAATATGGCCATCCACCCCGACGACCCGCCGTGGGGAATGTTCGGGCTTCCGAGAATCATTACAAACGAAAAAAATCTTTCAAGAATGCTTAAGATCGTCGATCTCCCGGAAAACGGCCTTACTTTCTGTACCGGCTCTTTGGGCGCAAATCCCGACAATAACCTGATTGCGATGATTCATAAATTCGGCAATCGGATTCATTTCGCGCATGTGCGGAATATAAAAATAACCGGAGATAGGCAGTTCCACGAGACAGCTCACCCTACCGGGTGCGGTTCGCTTGATATATACGGGATACTTAAAGCGCTGCATGAGGAAAAATTTGACGGATATATGAGACCCGACCATGGACGGATGATCTGGGGAGAAAAGGGCAGATACGGGTACGGTCTGTATGACCGCGCGCTGGGCGCGATGTATCTTTCGGGACTATGGGAAGCCATTGACAAACAAAACTGAACTTGCGATAAGCGTTTTAAATAAAAATACATATATAGCGGAGAAAGGAAAATCCACATGTTAAAAAAAGTTTGCGTTATTACCGGCGCCGGCGGAGTGCTTTGCTCGGCGTTTGCCAAAGAAATGGCGAAAAACGGATACTCCGTGGCGTTGCTTGATATAAACGAAGAGTCCGCGCAGAAGGTCGCGGATGAGATAAGCATGTGCGGCGGACTTGCGAAGGCATATAAGGCGAATGTCCTTGATAAGGACGCGCTTGAGGAAGTACATAAAAAAATTCTGTCCGAAATGGGCAAATGCACCGTTCTGATAAACGGGGCGGGCGGGAACAGTCCCCGCGCCACTACAGCGCACGAATATTTTGAGAACGGAGACGAGAAAAGAGAGGATATCCTCACTTTCTTTAATCTCGACAAAGCCGGATTTGATTTTGTATTCGACCTGAATATAAAAGGCGTGCTTATGCCCACGCAGATATTCTCAAAGGATATGATAGGGGAGGACGGCTGCTCAATTATAAATATTTCCTCGATGAACGCATATACTCCTCTTACCAAAATACCCGCGTACAGTTCCGCAAAAGCCGCCGTTTCCAACTTTACGCAGTGGCTTGCCGTTCATTTTGCCAAAGCGGGGATAAGAGTCAACGCGATTGCTCCGGGATTCTTTTCAACCGCCCAGAATAAAGCGCTGCTTTGGAATGATGACGGAACTCCGACATCGCGCACCGAAAAAATTCTGTGCGCCACACCTATGGGACGTTTCGGCGAGCCGGAAGAGCTGCTCGGCGCGCTTAAGTTTTTGACAGACCCGGAAATGGCGTCTTTTGTCACAGGGGTTGTGATTCCGGTTGACGGCGGATTTTCCGCGTATTCGGGAGTGTAAGCCATGTCTGATTTGAAAACCAAAATCAAACTCTGCGCTTTTGCGGACGAAGCGGATTCATGTCTTGAAGGTCAGATAAAAGCGCTCAGGGAAAACGGCATTCCGCTGCTTGAAATCAGAGGGGTTGACGGGCAGAATATCGCGGACATAAGCCTTGAAAAAACACGCAAAATCAAAGAAACTTTGGACAACAACGGCATACAGGTATGGTCTGTAGGGTCTCCCGCCGGGAAAACGGATATCAACGCTGATTTTTCCGCGGAAAAGGAAAGATTTGTCCTAATGCTTGAAAAGGGAAAAATTCTCGGCGCGAAATGTATAAGACTGTTCAGCTTTTACGGTACCGGCGGAAAGAAAGAATACGAAAAAGAGGTCTTTTCCAGACTTTCGGAATTTGTCCGCATGTCAAGACAATATGACATCATTCCCTGTCATGAGAACGAAAAGGGAATTTACGGCGAGAACGCCGAAAGATGCCTTGAAATTCACAGAAATGTCCCCGGTCTTATGGCGGTCTTCGATCCAGCGAATTTCATACAGTGCGGTCAGGATGTAATGGAAGCATGGCGGATGCTCTCGCCTTACGTATTTTACGGTCATATCAAGGACGCGGATTTGACCGGCAGAATTCTGCCTCCCGGAGAGGGCATAGGGCATATTGCCGACTATCTTCCGGATTTTGTCGCCAAGGGTTGCAGCGTGCTCACCCTTGAACCTCACCTCGCGGAATTTGTAGGGCTTTCGGGGCTTGAAAACGACAATAACAAGAGCAATGTAGGCTCGCTTAATTTTAAAAATAACCGTGAGGCGTTTGACTGCGCCGCGGATTCTCTTAAAAAAATTATAGACAGACTGTAATTGTTTCGGGAATCATAAGGGATTGTTGAAACCGAATCTTAATTTACTTTTATTGCGAAAGGAATTGTTCTATGAAAATCGGAGCACAGATGTATACGGTGCGTGAGTTGTGCCGCACGCTTGACGGTCTTGACGAGACCATGAAAAAAGTTGCCGATATCGGATATACCACCATACAGCTTTCGGGTGTGTGCGCGTATGAAGCGGAATGGATGGCGCAAAAGCTTAAAGAGTACGGTCTGAGCGCGGATATCACACATTTTGACTACGGCAGAATTGTCAACGATACCGAGGGGACCATTGCGTTTCACGACACAATGAATTGCAGATACATAGGTATAGGGTCAAATCCCAGAGGCGTGAACCCGGAGGGACTTGAAAAAATGGCGGATGAGCTGAAAGACGCCATTCCCAAAATAATGTCTTCGGGACACAAGTTCATGTATCATAACCATCATATGGAATTCGCGAAATTTGACGGGAAGAATTTTCTTGAGTTGCTTTGTGAGAGGTTCACGGAGGATGAATGCGGTGTGACGCTCGATACATATTGGGTGCAGGCAGGCGGCGCGGATCCGGCGTTCTGGTTGAGAAAATTAAAGGGAAGAGTAAATTGCGTGCACTTCAAGGATATGGTATTTTCGCCTGCCGACAAAAATGTCAGAATGGCTCCGATAGGCGAGGGAAACATGAATTACACAGAGATCATAAAGGCGTGCGATGACGCGAAAGTCGAGTACGGATATGTGGAGCAGGACAACTGCTATGGAGAAGACCCGATACTTTGCTTAAAGAGAAGCTATGATTATTTCAGGGCGCAGGGTATTGACTGACGCGACGCTTAAAAGACAGAATTTCAAGGCAGTATTTACATACAAAAACGGAACTTTCTATATTTTAAAAACAGATATTTCAAGACGTTTTTAAAAATTTATTTAATTGATCTGAGCTTCTTAACAAGATAATTGCGGAAAGGATGAACTTAAAATGAATAAGGTTAGACTCGGCATTATAGGTATGGGAAACATGGGAAGCGGACATTATTCCAATATAATAAACGGAAAATGTCCGGAGATTGAGGTGTGCGCGGTCGCCGATATCAATCCCGAAAGACTTGAATGGACAAAGAGCAAAAACGATGAGTTCCGGGCAAAAAATCCCGAGATTCCGGATGTGGCGCTTTTTTCGGACGCTTCCGAAATGCTTCACAGCGGA
>CASEEB010000060.1 GCA_949286815.1 uncultured Eubacteriales bacterium
CGAGGATATTAATTCTCGCGTGAACTCATTTCTTGAGCAAAGAACCGGCAAACTCAGCGAGAAAAAAACAGCCGACGGTCTCGCACAGGAAACAAATTCGCTTGAGCAGTACGACCGTGAAAAAATACAAAAGCTCGACCTGCTTCTCTACTCTTGCTCCGAATATGAAATGAAGCTGCGCTCAACCATAATCACCTGCTCGGCGGTATTTGCGGTGATTATTCTCTGCGCCGTGCTTATAATCAGAGTGAGAATACGAAAAAAGAAAAAACAGGTTGACACTGAAGAGGACTGACCCGATGTGCGAAACCCTCGGGAGCGCATAGCTCTGAGATTAACGAAAGGAAAAAGTCATGAAAAAGGATATACTGATAATTTTTTCGATTGTACTGGTGGTTGCTTTGCTGATAATGGGCACCGATTTTCAATCCGTCGAAGAATTCTATCAGTCTCATCCCGACGCCATAACGCCCGACTCAAAGACAGTTTACTTTTCAATCAGATGCGATACGATACTTCAAAATACAGACAAGCTCGACCCCGCCCTCCAAAACAGTGAATATATCCCCGAAGACGGAATGATTCTTGCCCCCGCGCAATACGTTCTGCGAGACGGCGACACCGTGTTCGACCTGCTCTTAAGAATTACCGGATACCACAAAATACAGCTTGAATACCAAGGCGCGGACGTAAGCGCTTTCGGCTCCGTGTTCGTTGAGGGTATCAATTACCTGTACGAATTTTCCTGCGGAAGCGGCTCGGGCTGGACTTATCTTGTCAACGGGGAAAATCCTCAGACAGGCTGTTCCAAATATGAACCGAAAGACGGAGACCTTATAGAATGGTTCTATACCTGCAATTACGGAGAAGACTATACTCCTCTGCAAAGCCAAACACAGCCAAAGTGAGGTATATATGAGCGCGTATTCAAAACTTCATCCCCTTACCTGCCTTGTCGGATATCTGTGTATACTGATACCCGCGATGTTTATAAAAAATCCCGTAATACAGCTGACTTCCCTTTTAGGCTCGGTTCTTTTTCTTTCGGTCATATGCGACAAAAAGACCATCGGCTCCGACCTCGGCTTTTATATACCGCTCTTTGTGCTCATGGCTGTGACAAATCCCCTGTTTTCGCACAACGGCGCGACCCCGCTTTTTTTCATGAACGGGAATCCGGTCACACTCGAGGCTGTTATTTACGGAATTTTCATGTCGGTCATGATAACCTCTGTGCTTCTGTGGTGCAAGTGCTACGGCATTATCATAAACAGCGACAAAATAGTTTACCTGTTCGGGAAAAGCCTGCCCAAGCTGTCGCTTTTGCTTTCCGCGGCGCTGAAATTTATCCCCGAGCTCAAGCGGAGATTCCGGCTGACAAGCTCCGCCCAGAAAACGCTCGGACAGTATTCGACCGAAAGTTATACCGACAGAATAAAAAGAATGTGCGGAGTATTCTCATCGGTAATCGGCTGGTCGCTTGAGAACGCGGTCGAAAAGAACAATTCAATGAAAGCCAGAGGCTACGGAATGCCCGGAAGAAGCAATTATTCCATATTCAAAATGACCGCCGCGGACAAAACAATATCGGTCTTATACATTGCCTGCCTCTCTCTCACGCTTGCGGGGGCGTTTACGGGAAAGCTTTACTTTTCTTATTACCCCACGGTTTCCGGGATACCGAACTCCCCTTTGGCACTGGCGTCTTACTTTTCGTATTTTGTCTGTGCCATGATTCCGATAATTGTTGAAAGCGAGGAGGCGATAAGATGGAAATATTACAGGTCAAAAATCTGAGTTTTACATATCCCAACACCGACAGTCCTGCGGCGGACGGCATAAATATGTCGGTAAATCAGGGCGAGTTTATATTGATTTGCGGAGCGTCGGGCTGCGGGAAAACCACGCTTCTGAGGCTTATAAAAAAAGAGCTCGCCCCCGCCGGAAATTTAAAGGGCGAAATTCTCTATAACCTTGACGCAAAAGGATTCAAGGAAACTGCGTCGGCTTTTGATGTGGGTTTTGTTTTTCAGAATCCGGACAGTCAGATTGTGACCGACAGCGTCTGGCACGAGCTTTCGTTCGGACTTGAGAATATGGGAGTCCCCTCCGACACTATCCGCCGGCGTGTCGGCGAGATGGCGAGTTACTTCGGGATTAACGAATGGTATCACGCAAAAACCGATTCCCTGTCGGGCGGACAGAAGCAGATATTAAATCTCGCCTCGGTGATGGTCATGGACCCCAAGATACTCATTCTTGACGAGCCTACAAGCCAGCTTGACCCTATTACCGCCTCGGAATTTATCAAAACGGTATTTTCACTGAACCGTGAGTTCGGAATAACCGTAATAATTGCCGAGCACCGATTGGAGGAGCTTTTTCCGCTCGCCGACAGAGTGGCGGTGATGGACGGCGGAAACCTGATTTTCTACGGTTCGCCCGAAAAAGCGTGCGGGACTCTCAAAGACAATCCGATTTTCGAGGGCTTCCCAAGCGCAGTGAAAATTTTCGAAGGCACAAAAAATCTTACAAAATTACCGGAAGGATATCAGTGTCCTCTGACTGTGCGCGACTGCAAAAATTATCTGAACGCGAACTTTTCGCACCTGTCCGGAAAAGAAGTGAAAGTAATCTCCCCGGAACCGACAAATCCGGTCATTGAGGCGGAAAACCTTTATTTCAGATATGACAAAAACCTTCCCGACATACTGCGCTCCATGAGCATCAGTGTCTGCGAAAACGAGATAATGGGAATACTCGGCGGCAACGGGGCAGGCAAAACCACCGCCCTCAACGTAATAGCCGGGGCGGAAATGCCCTACCGCGGACATGTAAAGATATACGGGAAAAAGATCAAGGATTACAAAAACAATTCTCTTTACCGCAATATGCTCGCCTATCTTCCCCAAGACCCGCAGTGCATATTTGTAAAAAATAAGGTTTCGGAGGATTTTGAAGCCGCCTTAGCCGCGCTGAACGGCAAAAATCAAAATATCGCTTCCGAAATCGAGAGGGTATCGGAAGAACTCGGAATATCTCATCTGCAAAACAAGCACCCATACGACCTGAGCGGAGGAGAGCTTCAGAAGTGCGCCGTCGCGAAACTGATGCTGACAGACCCCAAAATAATGCTGCTCGACGAACCCACAAAGGGACTCGACGCCGTCTCAAAAAACAAACTTATCTCGCTTTTGCGCAGGTTAAGGGCAAAGGGCATGACATTTTTGATTGTAACGCACGACATTGAGTTTGCCGCGGGTATCTGCGACAGATGCGCCATGTTCTTTGACGGGGGTATCATATCACAGTCTTCGCCGAACGAGTTTTTTTCGTCAAACCGTTTCTATACGACCTCCGCTCACCGCGCCTGCCGGGATATTTTCCCCAACGCGGTTCTTGCGGATGAGGTTATCGGCCTGTGCCGCGGGAATAGCTCCGTAATCCCGGATAATTGATAATAAATACAGCCTTCGGCGTTACATGCGCTTTTTATGTTTATGAAATTCATTGACGCCGGAAAAGGAATATCGTTATGAAAGCAAAAAAAATAATTTCATATGCCATTTTATTGCTGCTTGTGCCTGCCGCCATAGTGCTCGGATTTATCTTCTTCGGTTCGGGCGGTTTCATATACTCGATTCTCGCGGTCTCCATACTTGTCTGCGCGGCGTTTTTTCTCTCGTTTGAGAAAAGCAGCCACAAAAGCGGAGTGATACTGATTCTTGCGGTAATGGTCGCGCTCAGCGTGGCAAGCCGCTTTATTCCTTATGTCAACCCCATGTCCGCGCTCATCATCATCACCGCCATGTACTTCGGGGCGCAAGCCGGTTTTATAACCGGAGCCATGAGCGCGCTTGTCTCAAATTTCTTCTTTTCACAGGGTCCGTGGACTCCCTTTCAGATGTTTGCCTGGGGGGCGATAGGCTTTATCGCCGGCCTGCTTTGCAAGCCTCTTAAGAAAAGCAAAATATTACTCGCGCTGTTCGGGGCGTTCTCCGGGATTGTTTTTTCGCTTTTTATGGATGTGCTGACGGTTCTCTGGCAGGACGGATATTTCAATGTTTCAAGATACCTCGCGGTACTTTACACCGCCATTCCCTTTACGGCGCTTTACGCGGTCACAAACACGGTTTTTCTGCTGTTGCTCTCCCGCCCGATCGGAAACAAGCTTGACAGGATAAAGACAAAATACGGACTGTAAACGAATAAAGACAGACCGGATCTTCCGTAATTCAGGATACATAACACCGGGATTTCCACGCGACATTGCCGTTACCTATTCGGGGATTGTTGTCGGCACTGAATGCCGACCTATATAACGTCGTACCTACAGACTGCCGATTTTAAAAATACGTCAGTCTGTAGGTCTGTTTTTCACAAAAGCATAAACAGTGTCCGGAAAAAATCCCGGAATATCAATATTCCGGATTTCTATATACGATTGACGACCGCAGAACACGCCAAATCGCTCTTTTGAGAAATTTCAAAAAAATCCCGATTATTTTTCAAAAACCTCTTGATTTTTTAAAGTGTTTATGATATAATATATATGTTACGCAGTAATCAGTTAATTAACCTGCAATTGCTGTACCGCAGAATTGTCTGAGATATGTCTGTTTGATAATAAACAGCAAGTTACATAATCTGGCCCCATGGTCAAGCGGCTAAGACGACGCCCTCTCACGGCGTAATCGTGGGTTCGATTCCCGCTGGGGTCACCAAAAACAATAAAACCGAACTGTTTGATGGATAATGGTTCGGTTTTATTTTTACTGTAATTTTTACTGTAATCAATTGTTTGTATCAGATTAAAAACGCCGCCGAAAGCAACCGAACACGGTTACTCCCGGCGGCGTTATCGTTATAAATTGGCAGGTTTATCTATTCCTCGTAAACCAACACAACGGGCGGACAGCAATAATCAACGCCCTTCATATGCAGTCCTTTATCGTATGCCTCCCGAACAATCGCCATAACAAAATAATTTGTTGCCTCATGATACCTGAAAAGCTCCGGTACAGAAGTCAAGTGCTTGGGAATCGGTGTTTTCATTGAGGAAATAAAGGACGCAAATTCTTCGCCGAGCGCGGATTTTATCTCATCCGTAGCCTTATTAATTACAGCACATAATTCTTGATATTCCGCCTTCTCAATAACGGGAATCTTTACGCACGGTTTATCTTGGTCATGACCGATAACACCAACCTTTTCGAGTGTCGCCATATATGCGATAAACTCGTTCGGGATGTCCGAGTTAACCAGCGGAATATCATCGTAAATATACCAAAGCAAAGGAATGATGTGCTTGAAATACAGTTCATATGCTCCGCCATAACGGTGAGGGCTATCCCACAATGTAGTATCAAATTCATAAAAGCAGATTCGCTTTGCCCGTCCTACCGATAGAGCCTCAGTTGTGCGATGACCGCCGTGTATTGCATATTCCATAGTATCCTGATATTCCTTCGCGTTGTATCCGGCGTCAAAGGCTATCGCTTGCGCGAACCACCACCCACCGTCCTTGCGCCTCGGAAATTTTGGGGCTTCGATTTTTCCCGTTCCAAAATGTTCAAAATCCTGCAATGCTTTCAGAACGGCGTATCTGTCAAGCTTCGTCTTTTTCTCGCCGTCCATATTCCGCACAAAAGGCAATTCAGAAATTTCATCCGACATTTTTTGAATAATATCCCATATCGTAACAAAATGTCTGTGCGCGAAATCAAGCTGCGGTTTGAAGTATTTAAGAGCGTTTTGCGGTTTTGTAATAATAAAATCCGCATATACTTTTCCGCTGTCGGTCTGCGCCATCAGTTCACCGTCAACAAGCTTTTTGACGATTGGTTCAATATATGCGGCGGGAATACCGATCGCTTTGGAAAGCTCGCTGAGCTTTACGGGTTTTTCATAGGCAAGGATCAAAAGATTCTGCGCTATCAGATCATCCTCCACAAGCGACATCGGCTCTCCCTTCAGCCCTTCGGAGCCGCCGAAAGACAGATCCAGTTGCCCGGGTAAACAGTATTCTTTTGTTTCCATATTTTCAAGTCCTTTCTTCATCTGATTACGACCGGCGGACAAACGGCTCTTTACCGTACCTTCCGGGATATCAAGTTCCTTTGCAATATCCGCAACACCTTGATTCCCATAATAAAACCTAATCATGACCTCGCGTGTAATGTACGCAAGATGATTCAGTTCTTTCCGGACCCTTGCCGCTTCCTCGGAGGTAAGATATCCGTCATTCTCTTCATCCGGAATATCGAATCTCTCATCGAAACATACGGTAACGGGAGAGCGATATTTTTTTCGGAGATTGTCATTGTGCTTATGGTATAGTGTGTTGGAAAGCCAGGTTTTCGGGTGCTCAATTGTTCCGCCTTTATGTATGTAGGTAAAGGCAGCAAGCAAGGTGTCTCCCACAAGGTCTTCCGCATCAGCCTGAGAATTGCATTTTGATGTCGCCAGTCGCATCAGATAATCATAGTATTGAATAAATTCTTTGTTTGTCATATTCGCCCTGCTTTCCGGAATGCTTTTGAATATTCACCCGTATAGTCGGAAAAATTCAATTTTGGTTCGGACTTAAAAATAATTTTTTTCATTATAACACAAAATTGTAAATTTGTCTATAACAAATGCCGCCGAAAGCAACCGAACACGGTTACTCTCGGCGGTATTTTCAATTTTTACTTATCATTTTCCCGGCTTTCTCTATGTACTCCTTAAACCTATCCTCGTTTCGCACGGAATTAAACCATTCCCATCCGCACGGCGCGGTAATCGCATATAACAGAGTCCCCGCGTTAAAGTTCATACTGTAATCATACGATACACACTCTTTTGAGCCATCGGGAAGCAAAATCATTCCATTGTCGTATTCGTATTTTATTTTGCCAAAGAGTTCCTCATTTCCGACGTCAAGAAGGTCGCCCTGTTTAAACTGTCCGATTTTTTCGCAGTATTTTATCGCGGTATCAAGTAAAGAATACCCTTCTTCTTTTTTTCCGTCCCCAAATAATGCGGCTGACCTTACAAGAGCTGTCCAGGCATACAGACTGTACCATGCGGGCGGAACGTCACCGTCTTTACCCAGCAGATTCATTACATTCATATAGAACCCGTTGATCTCGACGGAACGTTTTGCGTCATTACGGTTTCTGCTCGGTCTCGCAAGCAGGTGCAAAATAAGATGGAAATTGTTTGCGGCATATTTCATATGCCCTTCCTGCCATTTGCCCTCTTGCCAAAGCATATCTTCAATGATTTCGCCCTGAATCGCGCTGTACAGGGTAATTGGAGGCGGAAGCTCGCGGATACCCGTCCGGTCAGTAAATATTACGATGTCGCCGTCTTCGTCCGCCACATATGTATATTCCGCCGCGCCTACAAAACCGTCTGTCAGATCAAGCGCGTCATATCGCCGCACAAGTCCGTCCGCCATCGGCATATAGCCCTTGCCTGTGCCGACGTAGGACGTCAGTTCATAAACCGCGGTTTTTGCCCCGAGGCAATATTCGTTCTCGGTACGAACGATACCGACGCCCTCGGCAAAATAGTACACCTTTTTACCGCCGCGATAACTCAATCCATCGGTCATTCCGCCGATATCAAGACAGAGCTTGAAACAGTTTTCAAATTTGCCTGCTTTCGTTACAACCGTTCCGCCGTCCTCGCAGGTAATCTGTGTTCGGACATTGAACGACCACTTTGTATATTCTACGATGGGAGACGCGCCGATACGCCACTCGTCTGACCATATACAATTTGTCGCATCCTGCAAAATACCCAAGACATCATTAAAAAGAACAGGGGTTTCCGCGGGAACCATACTACCCGTCTTCTTCCACTCAAACGACCAGCGATAATTGTGCGATAAGCAGAGTGTATCCTTTTTCTTTTGAACTACATTTTTTGAAAAGAAATTCCAATGTCCCGTGGCGGTACAATCCGGATTGAAGACAGTATCCGTATCCAAAATCCTACGCGCCACCGACGCCGCCGCTTTGGTATGAGCCTTTTCCATCGGCGTAACGGCAAGCCGCTCCGCGCGCCCGATAGCGGATCGCACATCACATATAAACAAATTCCCGTCTTTTTCTTCGCAATAGTCGCAACGTATCCGACCTATCATTTCAAGCCAAGAGTTTTCGTCATATTTAATACGGTCAATATTTTCCCAAGAGGAGATAATTATTTTTTCATCACTCGCGAAGGATATTGTAAAGATAAGCTCGGAGGTAACAGCTTCGGGATCGTGTTCGTAAGCATATTCCCAGGTGTTGCCTTCGTCAAGCGGCAACAAGCCTTTTGCAGTCCTTACATCATAGGATTTGAGGACACAGGCTTCGGTTATACCGTCACTCGTATGCTCGTGTCTGACTATTCCGACGCCTTCTTTATAATAACTCTTAAAGGTGGATTTTCCGTTATCGTCCCATAGCTTTGTAACCCAAAGCCGGCAGTTTTCAAAACATCCCGCGGGAGTTTTCACCGACTCGCGGTCGGAAACATAGGTAAGTGTCGTTCCGTCGGTTCCCACAAAAGTTTCTCCCGGAGAAATATCCGCAAAGAAAAATCCGTCGCATCTCGCTGAGTTTCTGAAGATGTTCATAACCGTTATATCTACAGAATTCAGAAATCCCTCGCTAAAGCCCTCACTGCTCCAATAGCGAAGACTCCCGTCTATGTACCGGTATTCATCGGCGGAAGCGCCGATAAAATAACGATTTATGCTTTTCTCCCCGTAGCCCGAAAGAAGCGCTTCTTCCATTTTTCTCGCGTAAGGCACGAGCACACGGTAAGCATCTTCTCTTTGCAAAATTTCCTCAACCTTGTTATATGCTGCGTAACCTTCCCCCGTCTTTCCTTCACGGAACAAATTATAACCGAGCCAGAACCATTCCCGCCCCAAAGTTTTTGCAAAGCCCGCGGCTTCAAGTCGGGGTATCTGCTTGTCGCGGATAAAATCTGTCCTTGCGCCGTCATATACCTCTGAATCCTCGCGGGCAACGATAAATGTCATTACCTCTTCGTTTTTACCCTCCATAGCGGCCTTTGCGATACGGGCAAACAGAGCGTCATTCTTTTTGCCGGGAAGCCACCACCAGCCGCGCATCAGCACGTCGGCAAGCGCGTGTTGCTTTTCGGTACATTCCGGAAGCTCCTCAACTTCGCGAAGCACATCCTTATACACCTTTTCAAATCCGCTCTTATCGTTCTTGACCTGCCACAACCTAAGTTCTTCAACCTTTTTCATAACACGCTGAACAAGTGTGTCACTATACTTTTCATTCATGGCGCAAAGCTCCTTTCTGATTCGTTTTCTGCCATCGTGAAGCTGCCACTTGACCGTTCCCTCGGAAATACGCATACGGTCCGCGATCTCCGCAACAGACAGACCGTCAAAATAATGCATATGAATAATCTTCCGTACCTTTTCGGGCAGCATTTCAATGCTTTTGTTTACTTCATTCCGTTCTTCGGACAGCGCATACAGCTCGGCGGGATTTTGCGATCCGTCGTCGCAAACATCCAGGTTATCCACCACTTCAAGCGGAAGAAAACCGCGGTATCTGCCTATCATATTCAGAGCACAGTTCTTGGCAATACGACACACCCAAAAGCCATACTTTTTGGGATCCTGCAGTGTATTCAGTTTCATCCAGGCCGTAACAAAGGCATCCTGCGCGGCGTCTTCCGCCATAAAATAATTTTTAGTAACCGACATCGCAGACGCTATAGTTGCCTTTTGATAGCGTGTTACCAAAACCTCATACGCGTCCTGCTCGCCTGCCAGTGTAAGCAATACCAAAGTCTCGTCCGAATAGTTTTGACAGTACATATACACTCTCCTTTTGCGGAATCGGGAATTCCCGTTTTTTAAGCGCTCGTCTTTAAGACACAAACCGGAATGAAAAGGTTGGGCGATTTGAATAAAGAAATAAATTAAATCATAGATAAAATATCAACAGTTTGGCGATTCAAAACCGCGGTATTCAGTAAGTTATACATTCGATAAGGGATTCAACGTTTTCAGCGGGAGATTGTATCTCCCCACTGAAAAATTAAGCGGCGGCCTCCTGAAAGAATGGGGCATCTTAATTCAGTTATATCATTAAATTATGAATCGGTTTATAAAGACCCGCATGAAGCAGGTCAATTTTCGCCGATACGAGGTCGGCAAAATACACTGAAAATCAAAAAAGACCGCCGCGTAACTGACCTTAAACCAGCACACGGCAGTCTCTGTAAAACGTATTTAAAGCTGTCACGCGAACTTGTCCGCAAACGAACTTGTCCGCAAGACCTGTCTGCATTAGACTTGTCTGAAATCAAACCTGTCTGTCATCAGACTTATCTGAGGTAAGACAGGTCTCAGCTTTAAACAATATTCATTACTGAATACAGCTTAATTATTCCGCAGCCGCTTCGGCTTCCGCTTTTTCGCAGCACTCGGAATCGGTGTCGGAGCACTCCTCGCCGCAGCACTCGCCTGCCGCGTCTTCACATTCGCAATCACTTGATTTTTTGAATTTAGTCTTGAACTTGCCCAAAAGAACCTTTACATTCTTTTCTTCACCGTTTTTCTTGGAAAGATAAACAGCGGCAGCCACAACCGCGCCGACAACCAAAGCTACCGAAGCGCAGATTACGGCTATTATAATCGCCTTTTTCTTTTCTTCTTCTCTTTTCTTCGCAAATACAACATCGGTTACCTTATCCCAAACATCCGATGTCATACGGCATACTGCACACTTTTTCATAATAGACCCTCCTGTTTATTTTTTAATACAATGCCAAAACGGCATTTTGTATCATTACAGACATATATGGCTTTGCCCGATAACGGGTAAAACCGTTTTCAGTTTTTCAGGCTGTGTATGGGCGCGGGTATTCGTCCTCCGCGGCTTATAAATTTCGCGGGCGAATATCTGTTTATTTCCATTACGGGAGCTCTGCCCAAAAGTCCTCCGAAATCAATGCTCTCGCCGACGCCTTTGCCGTATGCGGGAATAACACGCACGGCAGTCGTCTTGGTATTGATTACGCCGATTGAGATCTCGTCGGCAATAATGCCGCAGATAATGTCCTCCGGAGTATCACCCGGAATGGCTATCATATCAAGACCTACGGAGCAGACCGCTGTCATTGCCTCAAGCTTTTCGAGTGAAAGCGCGCCTCTTTCCACAGCGGCTATCATTCCGGCATCCTCGGACACCGGTATAAACGCGCCCGAAAGCCCTCCGACATGGCTGGATGCCATAACGCCGCCCTTTTTGACCGCGTCGTTAAGCATTGCCAATGCCGCGGTAGTGCCGTGAGCGCCGCAGCTTTCAAGTCCCATCTCCTCAAGTATATGAGCAACGCTGTCCCCGATTGCCGGCGTGGGAGCCAACGAAAGGTCGACAATCCCGAACGGAACACCGAGCATTTCCGAAGCTTCGCTCGCCACAAGCTGCCCCACACGGGTTATCTTAAACGCGGTTTTTTTGATTATCTCGGCAAGCTCGGACAGGTTACAGTCCCCTGCCCTGCGAATGGCGGAGCTGACGACGCCCGGACCCGAAACGCCGACGTTTATAACGGTTTCCGGCTCGCCTACGCCGTGAAACGCGCCTGCCATAAAGGGATTGTCCTCCGGCACATTGGCAAAAACCACAAGCTTGGCGCATCCGATGGAATCCTTGTCCGCGGTAAGAGCGGCGGTGCGCTTTATCGCGTCTCCCATAAGCCTTATCGCGTCCATATTAATTCCCGCTTTTGTCGTAGCGACATTAACGGACGAACAGACGAAGTCGGTCTGCGAAAGCGCCTGTGGAATCACGGAAATCATATTCCGCGCGCCATTGGTCATCCCCTTATGTACAAGCGCGGAAAAACCGCCGATGAAATTTATGCCGAGTGTCTTTGCCGCTCTGTCAAGAGTATTTGCTATCTTAATATATCCGTCAGCCGAGATATTGCCTCCCACAAGGGATACCGGCGTCACCGCCACACGCTTGTTCACTATCGGAATTCCGTATTTTTTCTCAATCTCACAGCCTGTCCTTACAAGATTTTCCGCGCGCTTGGTTATTTTGTCATAAATCTTCCCGCACAGTCTGTCCTCATCCTCGCTGACGCAGTCGTAAAGCGAGATTCCCATAGTGATTGTCCGGATATCAAGATTCTCCTGGCGGATCATGTTTATGGTTTCAAGTATGTCCTTTGTATTTATCATTTATCCGCCTCGGCTTTCATATCTGATGCATCGAGTTGAATATATCCTCGTGCATCGTATGTATGTCAAGCCCCTTACCGCGTCCGAGCTCGCTCAGTCTGTCCACAAATTCGGAAAAAGGAATTTCGAGTTTATCTATATCAGCCAGCATTATCATCGCGAAATACTCGGAAAGCACGCTTTGCGATATATCCACAATATTCGCCGAGTATTTCGCGCACTCGGCAGACACTGCCGCGATTATTCCCACAGAATCCTTTCCCGTAACGGTTATCACTGCTTTCATTACAAATACATTCCTCCACAAAGGTATATTCAAAGATACCGCGCCGTCAACACGTCATACCCAAAACAAAAATATTTTATCATAACGCATATTCGGCTCACAATCCGATATATTAAAAGTACATTAAATATATTATACTACAACGCGCGGAAAATATCAAGGGGATTTGAATTTATTTTTTGACAAAATATTTTTTTTACCGATTGAAAAATACTTTGATATGTGTTATAATGATACCACTGTAAATTATGTCCGTAATCGGCGGTATCGTCCCCCGCAAATTTGAAAGGATGCACAAAATGAGCGAAAATCTTATATTTGAATATCTGATAAGGCAAAAAAACAGCGGAAAGCTTATCAAGAAAAAATTATTGTTTATATTCGGTTATATTGCCTTAGCCATCCTGATTTATTCGCTGATTTTTTCATACTGTCCGACTATCGTGCTTTTTCCCTTTCTCCTGCTCGTAACTGCCGTAATCGGCGGCGTGGTTTTCTTTACGTGGAAATTCACTATTGTTGAGTTTGAATATATAATTGTACCTGACCACATCACTTTTACCGTAATTTACGGAAAAAGACTGAGAAAGCGCGCGCTTGACCTTGAGCTCAAGGCATTTTCGGAAATCGGATACTACGACCCGGTTTCCGCCGAAAGACTGGAGAATGTCACCGTAAACCGCGACTTCGTATATATTTCCTCCACATCCGCCCCGGACATCTGCTACGCTTTGTTTGACAGAGACAACGAAAAATGCATACTTTACTTTGAAGCGCCCGACAAAGCCCTTGAACTTATAAAGAAATACAATCCCTCCGCTTTCCGTGCCGCGGCGCTTGAAACCAGAAAATACCTGAACATGAAAAACAGCGCGCCCGGCAAGTGATTTCACGTAAGACTGATATACTTTCCAGAGGAAAAAGTAAAATCAACGCAACAGGTCACGCGTCGATTTACCGAAGGCAAACCGCGAAAAAACCTTATGAGGCGAAAGAAAGGAACCGTCATAAAAATGAAAAACCAACCCGAAATAAAAATCCATATGTCCGAAGATTTGCTGCGCAAATTCATATTTATTTCCCAAAAAGAGGGCAGGACACCGAACAATCAGTTTCTTTTCATGCTGAGAAACAACATTCAGTATTTTGAAAAGACCAAAGGCAGAATAACCCCGTCTGACCTTGAGGACATTGACATAAGTGAATATACCGTAAACGACGGTTAAATATCGCCAAAACATCCGAATTTAATTATTGAAGCTGTAAATCACAAAAATCTCCCTTACAGTTTTCAACAACAAATAAACATATAACGAAAGGAATTTGAAGAATATGACTTTCTCTCCGGAAACCAGGAATCTCCCGCTTAAAATCGTTCATGAGTTTCCCAATTCGGGCAACATGAGCTATGAGGAAAAATGCGTCGAGATAACAAAAAAACTCACCGAGCTTAAAGAAAAAGGCTTCGGAGGAGTTGTGACAAATGTCCGTCACGGGTCTGATTACACCAAAAACAGCGAAGACTGGTCGCTTTTCAGATTTTCGCTTGAAGAGATAAAAAGACTCGGAATGAGGGCATGGCTGTATGACGAAAAAGGCTATCCGAGCGGCGGCGCCGGAGGTATGACAATACAGGCAAACCCGGATTTTGAAAGTCTCGGGCTGGTCAAAATAAGCAACGTGCTCGCCCCCGGAAAAGAGACCGAAATCCGGCTTCCCAAAGGACACATGTATTTCCTCTACGCGGCGTCATATAAATGCGACGTCGACGGAAATATCAAAAGCTTCGAGCCGATATGCGAAAAACAGTGCGAAAAGAGCGAACGCGGCGTCACTTTCTCAAACAAAACCGACGGATATCAGTATATATGCGCTTTCGCCGTAAAAAGACTTTATGAGGGAACCCACGCTCAGCACAATGTCTGCGAGTGCAGACGTTATATTGACGTCACAAATCCCGACGCTGTCGCCGAATTTATAAAAAACACATATGAAAAATACAGGGAAAACGCGTCCTCTCACGAAAAGACTCCCGAGGGCGACGGACTCATTGAGGCAATCTTTACGGATGAGCCCTCATTTATGGGATGCTATATAAACGCGGGGCTTTATCCCGCCTCGGTTCACGACGAATACGACGACACCATCCCGCTCTACCCCGTGGTAAATTTCGGAAGAGACGTGGAAAACACTTTCGAATCGCTTTCGGGACTTCCGTTCAGAAAAAATATTATTTATCTATTCTGCGGCAACGACAAAAAGGCTCAGAAGGTTCGCTATCAATTCCACCGCACCACTTCATATCTGTACGAAAAGAACTTTTTTGAGCAGCTTTCCGACTGGTGCGCCCGCAACGGCTTTAATTTTTCGGGACACATATTGCTTGAGGACGACATAAGACACCATGTGATATTTGAGGGTAATTTCTTCTCCCTGCTCCGTCACATGCACATTCCCGGAATCGATATGCTTCACTCAATTCCCTCTATCGTGCGCGAGGAAATGTTTACTCCCAAACTCGTCTCCTCGGTAGCGCACGGATACAACAGACCGCACGTGATGAGCGAGGTTTCCGCGCACGCCCAGGGCGGCAATGTTACCATGGATCAGATGTATGCCTCGCTGTGCCTGCAATACGAGTTCGGAGTTGATATATTTACCTCCTATTATTCCGAGGGCATGGCAAGCCGGGAAGATTATAAAAAATACAACGCGGCTCTGGGAAGGATAGACAAAATAATGTCCGGCGGCGCTCACCGCGCGGATGTGCTGCTGTACTATCCGATAGAAACCTTTATGATGCACCGAAAGCCGGCGAGCACAAACGCGTTTTCGGAATTTACCCCCGAGGAAAACGCCTGCAAGGAAGGACTTTACAGCATTATGAACGAGCTTGCCGACGCTCAGGTCGATTTTGATTTTGCGGACTTTGAACTTCTGAAATCACTGGATGTCAAAAACGGCAAAATATACGGCAACAGCGGCGAGACTTATAAATATCTGATACTTCCTCCGATGGAGCTTACCGACGACACCGCGGGATTTTTCAGGGTACTTGAAAGCAAAGGCGTCAAAATCTGCGTTATGAGAGACGGATGCTTCCCTGACCTCAATTCCGCCGATTTCGGACGCAAGTTTTCAACCTCCGCCGCGCTCGTGATGTCCTTTGACCGTGCCGAGCAGAATTTTGCGATCAATCTTGACACTCCCCACCGCGGTCTGGCATTCCTGTGCCGGGGCAACACAGGCAATTCATATATGTTTACAAACTCGAACGACACCCCCATGGATGTTGACCTTGAAATACGCGGAATTGAAAATCCCGTGCTGTATTCCCCGCTTGAGAACGCCCGCGTTGAGTGCGCTTTCAGGAAAACCTCATCGGGATATATAGCGCGCTTCAGTCTGCGTGAGTATGAGACACTGATGATTCTGGATTCGGACACTCAATACTGATAACCTGTACTGACCTTTCCGGTCGGTCAAAACAGTCTTCCTCTGATTTGAGGAGGGCTGTTTTTTTATATATTTAAATTTTTTATGAACTCTGTTGACATTCTCGATATTCGAGTATATAATAATATCAGCCTTTCTCGATAATCGAGAATAACGACCGCGCTTTAAACTCACCAATCGGTAAATCAGCTTTACGGCAATTCGGAAAATTTAACAGGAGGAAACAAAGTGGCGCGAACAAAATTTTCTACACTGACCGAGCAGATGTTTTATACCCTTTTATGTCTGAGAGAAGAATGTTGCGGAATGGACATTCTGGATAAAATACCCGAAATGACAAACAAACGCGTAAATATCGGCTCAGGAACCCTTTATACCCTGCTTGAGCAGTTCTGCGAATGTGATATGATACGCGAGACCAGGACAGAAGGCAGACGCCGCAGTTACATTCTTACAAAAACAGGCAGAGAAATTCTGGAAAAAGAATACCTGCGTATATGCGCGCAGGCTGAGGATTACCGCAAATTCATCTCGGGCGACAAATAAACTCCCGTCGTATCCGGCTGAATTAAACGACGTGCTTTTAACACAAAAACCAAAGAAAGGCAGAATTAATATGAAAAATACAAAACGACGCATAGAACTGTACTCATTTTTCGACCACAGCGGAATAGAAAAACATCTTGAAAAAATGGCGAAGAAAGGCTGGATACTCCAGAAAATCACAAATCTCTTCTGGATATACCGCCGCGCAAACCCGCAGAATCTGAAATTTTCGGTCTCCTACTGTCCCTCCGCCTCCGAATTTGACCCGGCAGACTCAGAGACAAAAAATGAATACAACGAGTTTTGCCGTCACACCGGCTGGAATTATGTGGCGGGCAGCGCTCAGATGTTCATATTTTACACCGAGCTTGAAAACCCGACTCCTATACAGACCGAGCCGTCACTTGAGGTCGAGGCAATACACAGATCCGCGAAAAAGACAATCATCCCGATATATTTTATTTTGATGCTTTTGGCGGTTCTGCAGGGCGCCATGTTTGTAACAAACCTGATTTCAGACCCCATAGACATACTCTCAAACTCCACAAGCCTTTTTACCGGATTTGGCTGGACTTTGCTGTTTATCCTTTTTGCCGCGGAACTGTCCGGGTATTATTTATGGAGACACAAAGCAAAAAAGGCCGCAGAACAGGGCGAATTTCCGGAAAGCCACGGGCACAAAACGCTGTACTATGTTATCACGCTTGCTATTTTTATCGGATTTATATATTGGATAATCTCACTGATAATAAACGGCTCATATTTTGAGCTGACTATAGCGGTTTTAATGCTTTTTTCGGTTGCCGCTTTGATTTTTCTTGTAAACGGCGTAAAACAGTTTTTAAAGAATAAAAACGCGCCCGCGAAAGTAAACATGTCACTTACTGTCGTATCAAGCTTTGTGCTGTCTTTCGTGCTTGTCGGAGCCGTGACATTCGGGATAATAACTGCGGCAAAAAACGGTATCTTCGACCGCGAAAGCCGATTTTATCAGAATTTATACCTTGACAATCCCCCGCTGACCGTGGAAACCCTATCGGACAATGAAGAATCATCCGACAGATATATAACGCAGATAAGCGGCGGCAAGTCTATTCTGCTTGGCAAGTACGAGATTCGGCAGTACGCAAAGTCAGGCGGCGCCGACGAAAAACTGCCGGGGCTTGAATATACGGTTACTGTCGTGAAAGCGCGGTTTATGTATAACTTTTGCAAAAACCACCTGATAAAAAACAAAGATAAAACCGAGGACGGCAAGGTGATTTTTGCCGACCACTATGAAAAAACAAATGCATCGGAGTGGCGCGCAAATGAAGCTTACCGGCGTTATTGGAGCGCAAATTATGTAAATCAGTATATACTCTGCTATGACAACTATATTGTCGAGATAAAATTCGATTGGGAACCCACCGCGTCGCAAAAGAGCATTGTCGGGGATATATTCTCATAAACCGACATAAAAATTGTTGACAGGCATAAAGACATTTTCCCGGGCAAAAATGTTGATTTCGCCGTATTGACAACAATTAAAATCTGTGGTATAATGTATAAGCAGCTTTGCATACAACGTAAAGAACTCAAAAAAATAACATTTATTGGTTGTATGCCGCAGTTTTGCACTGCAAAACTGTCCGGGTTTTTGTATGCATACAACGTAAAGAACTCAAAAAAATAACATTTATTGGTTGTATGCCGCAGTTTTGCACTGCAAAACTGTCCGGGTTTTATCGGATGTACAGCAATCAATTAAATAATCGTATAAACACGGGCACTCTGGCGGAAGCCGGGCAACCGGTACGTGGAATCAACCACAGTGAGTATCCGTGTGTTTCTGCCGACCGTCTGGGCAACATTCATCCCTTGTGGAAAATGTTGCCCTTTTGTATTTGGACTTGTTTTACAATTAACCGCGTTTTTCAAGGAGGAAGGTTTGAAAACAAATTTTCACACACGCCTTTTGTGATTCCAAGGGCAAACCGCACAAAACGCTGATTTGGCGTAAGAAAGGAATGGTCATAAAAATGAAATTCAATCAATGGCAAGACTTCGTCCCCGGAGCATGGCAGGACAAGATAGACGTCCGGGACTTTATCCGGAAAAATTACACTCCTTACACGGGAGACGAAAAGTTTCTCTGCGGTCCTACCCCCCGCACTTCGGCTCTCATGGAAAAGCTCAATTCCCTGCTTGCCGAAGAAACCCGACGCGGCGGCGTTTACGACGTCGATACCGGTCGCGCCTCCTCGCTTACCAATTACGAGCCCGGATATCTCGACCGTGAAAACGAGCTGATTGTAGGTCTTCAGACAAGCGCGCCGCTTACCCGCGGAGTCAACCCCTTCGGAGGCATAAAAATGACGCGCAAAGCATGTGAGGCATACGGCTACAAGCTGTCGGAACAGGTAGAGACCGAATTCAAATACCGCACCACGCACAACGACGGGGTTTTCCGTGTATACAACGACGCTATCCGCGCCGCGCGTCA
>CASEEB010000061.1 GCA_949286815.1 uncultured Eubacteriales bacterium
TTCGGGATTACGGGACCTGTTGTATTGTCCGCGTCGGCGCACCTTTCGGATGTTGATTCGGGTAAATATACGGCAAGCATTGATTTCAAGCCCGCGCTTGATTTTGAGACCCTTGACCGCAGAATCCTTTCGGATTTTACCAAATATCAGAACAGGGACTTTATCAATTCGCTCAATGACCTTTTGCCGCAGAAGTCAATAGAGCCTGTGATTGAGGCGTCGGGAATCGATATGAGAAAAAAAGTGAATTCCGTTACTAAAGAGGAAAGACACCGCCTTGCGGAAACTGTAAAAAATTTTAAAATAGAGCTTTCGGGTTTCAGACCGATTAGCGAGGCGATAATTACAAAGGGCGGCGTCAGCACCAAGGAAATAAATCCCAAGAGCATGGAATCGAGACTTGTAAGCGGTCTTTATTTTGCCGGCGAGGTGATAGATGTTGACGGTTACACCGGGGGTTTTAATCTTCAGATAGCGTTCAGTACCGCGGCTCTGGCGGGCGGACATGCCGCGCTTGGCTTCTGAGGACATACATTAAATTGAAAGGATGTTTACGAAAAATGATAGCGATAGCGATAGACGGACCCGGGGGAGCGGGTAAGACCACAATATCAAAGGAAATTGCGAAAAGACTCGGAATCGTTTATGTGGACACCGGGGCGCTTTACCGTACCGTTGGGTTTTATGCAAAAGAGTGCGGGCTCAGCGTAGAGGACTCAAAAAAATCCGAAAAAATAGTACCTCTGCTTTCGGATATACGCGTTGATATAAACTATTACGGCGGGACTCAGCATGTTCTGCTGAACGGAAAGGATCTGGGCGACCGTATCAGAGAGCCCGAAATATCCATGTATGCGTCGGCGGTATCCTCGGTTTCCGAAGTACGTGATTTTTTGCTCGACACACAGAGAAATATTGCCGAAAACAACGATGTTATCATGGATGGCAGAGATATAGGAACGGTTATTATTCCTGACGCGGAGGTCAAAATATTTCTTACCGCGTCGAATGAGGCAAGGGCAATGCGCAGGTATAAAGAGCTTAAAGAAAAGGGAATGGATGTGAACTACGAACAGGTTCTGTCGGAACTTACCGAAAGAGACCTTGCGGACAGTCAGAGAGATGTCGCTCCCTGCAAGCCGGCGGAGGATGCGGTTGTGGTTGACAATTCCGATTTTTCCCTTGAGGAATCTGTTACGGCGATACTGAAGATAGTTGAAGACAAAACGGGGGTGCGGGCGCTTGAAAAGCAGGACGTATGACAGGGCACACAAATATCTGGCGGGAATTATCCGTTTTCTGTTCCGTGTACATGTGCACGGAGCGGAAAACGAGCCGGACGAATCCGAGGGACCGTATATATTGGTGTCAAATCATATATCAAATCCCGATCCCGTACTGCTTTGCGCGTCAACAGGAAAACAGCAGCCGATGTTCATGGGAAAAAAGGAACTGTTTAAAATTCCGATTCTCCGTTCTGTGATAAAGGCGTTCGGAGCGTTTCCGGTTGACCGCAACGGCGCGGACGCGGGAGTAGTCAGAAAAACAATAAAGATGCTTGAAGACGGTATGTGCATAGGAATGTTTCCGCAGGGTCACAGGCGTAAGGGGATAGAACCACGACAGACCGAAGTCAAAAACGGTGTGGCTATGATAGCCGTGCGTACCAAGGCCACCGTTCTGCCTTGTTTTATAAAGACGAAAAAATACCGCATAGTGCCTTTCCGGAGGGTTGATATATTTATAGGCAAACCTATAAAGTTTGAAGAACTTGAATATGACGAAAGCGCGAAGGGTGAATATTCGAGAATAGCCGGCATGATATTTGACAGGATGTGTTCCTTGGGGGAAAGTGAAGTTGAGCGGTAAAATTGAGATAAAAGTCGCCGAGAACGCGGGATTTTGCTTTGGCGTGGGCAGAGCGGCGGAAATGGTTGAGCGTGAGATAGAAACCGCGCCGTCTTCACAGCGCATTTTTACTCTGGGCAGACTGATACATAACAATACTTATAACGCGCGGCTTAAAGCCAAGGGAGTTGAAGTGATATCAGCCGACGACATTGAAAGCCTCGCTAAGGAATCCTGCGAGAGCTCGCCGGTTAAGATTTTTGTCCGCGCGCACGGAATGACCGCGAAGACCGAACAGTTGCTTATCGAATGCTCAAAAGAAAACAAATATTTTTCCTTTGTGGACTGCACATGCTCCTATGTCAAAAAAATACATAATATCGTATCCCGATATTCGTCGGAAGACAATGTGCTGTTGGTGCTCGGCTCCGAACATCATCCGGAGGTGGTAGGGTTTTGCAGCAGGTTCAAAGGCGCTGAATTTATATTTGCCGATTTGCAGGGGCTGCAAGATACGGTAAGTATGTATGGAGATAAAATATGTAGTGCAAAATGCACAATTATGGTGGCGCAAACTACCCAAAATTTAGGCGAATGGGAAAAAGCGAAAAAATTTTTAAAAAAGGTATGTACAAATCCAATTATTTTTGATACAATATGTAGTGTTACGGAAAAGAGACAGCTTGAAGCGACAGTATTGGCAAGGCAAAGTGATTTTATGATTGTAATCGGCAGCAGAGAAAGTTCTAATTCAGCTAAGCTTTATTCTATTTGTAAAGCGGAGTGTGACGATACAATAATGATTGAAAGTGCAAGCGAGCTGAAGCTTGATATTCCGTTTACTCACAGAAAAGTGGGAATCGCAGCAGGCGCTTCCACGCCGCGCGACATAATACAGGAGGTAGAAAAAACCATGAGCGAAGCAGAAAACTTTGCAGAACTTCTCGAAGATTCACTTAAAACTTTAAATACAGGAGATATTGTTACCGGTTATGTTACCGCGATTAACGAAGGCGAAATACAGCTCGATATCGGCGCTAAAGTAACCGGAATTATCAAGTTTGACCAGATAACTGACGATCCTTCCGTAAAATTAAGTGAAATGTTTAAAATCGGGGACGAGGTGAAAGCCTTTGTTATCCGTGTAAGCGATGCCGACGGCTTTGCAACTCTTTCAAAGAAGAGAGTAGACGCAGACCAGAGTTGGACACAGATCGCCGAGGCTAAGGAAAACGATGAAATACTTGAGGGAACCGTTATTGACGTTGTAAAGAGCGGTGTAATAGTTCTCGTAGGCTCAATGCGTGTATTCGTACACGAGTCGCAGACAGGACTTCCCAAGGACGCGGACCTTTCGGTTTTGAAAGGACAACGTGTTAAGCTGAAGATAACCGACATGAAAGAACACGGGAAAAAGGCTAAAGGTTCCATCAGAGCCGCTGCCCGTGCCGAAAAACGCCGTTTGGAAAAGGAATTCTGGAGTAATATAGAGGAAGGCAAAAAATACAGGGGACAGGTAAAGAGTCTTACCTCCTTCGGCGCTTTTGTAGACCTTGGCGGTGTTGACGGAATGGTGCATGTAAGCGAGCTTTCATGGAAAAGAAACTGCAAGCCCTCTGACGTTGTTTCCGTAGGCGATGAGATTGATGTATATGTAAAAAGTTTTGATCCCGAGAAAAAGAAGATTTCTCTCGGATATAAGAGCGAAGAAACAAATCCGTGGTACATATTTACCCATAACTATGCGGTAGGAGATATTGTACAGGCAAAGATAGTCAGTATGATGCCGTTCGGTGCATTCGGCGAAATTATAGAGGGAGTTGACGGGCTGATTCATAATTCTCAGATCTCCATGACAAGAGTTGCGAAACCGTCCGATGTTCTTGAAATAGGTCAGATAGTTGACGCTAAAATAATTGACATCGATATGGAAAAGCAAAAAGTAAATCTTTCGATAAGGGCTTTGCTTGAGGAAGCTCAGGCCGCGGCTGACGCTATGCCCGAGGATTACAAGAGCGATGAGGAAATCGAAAGAGAAGCATCCGAGTCCGAAGAAAAATCCGAAAACTGATTTATATATGCTTGCCTTAAGGTGAAATAAAAACGGGATTGCTGTTTGGCGGCAATCCCGTTTTGGTTTTGCCGTGAATTCCCAAAGTAAATTCCACAGTAGGAAAGCGGTGGAATTTAGTGTGAGAAACAAGCGGAATTTAGTACAGGAAAAGCAAGTTGACGAAGGAAAAGAAGCAAAAAAGGATACGAAAAACTAAAAAGAAGGCATGTCTAAAAAGCCTGAGAGGGTAATTTCCCAGACTAAATTCCACTATGGGTAGAATTTACTTTAAGAGAAAAGTTTCAACAACTTTGAGGATTGAATAACGTCTTTGGGTTCAACAAAAGAAATTCCTAAGACCGCAGCAAGCTCCTTAGAATATGCAAACGCAAACATATCGTAAGAACTTTTTCCGTTGAACTGTTTTCTCTTTACGGCATTTATGTGAGAAAAGATCAGATTAACGTTATCCTGAGTCCAATCGTCAAAAGAAGTACCGGTTTCCACAATTCCTCTGAACAAGGTATGGTTGTTTTCAACGTGAGGCTTTTGGTACGGAGCGTTAGGGTCGCAGAAAAACATTTTAGTTTCAAGCCGTCCATCCAATCCATTTTCAAAAGCAAAAACATCGCTGAATTCTCCGCCATTATCAGTCAAAAGAACAGGAAAGGTCTCTCCAAAGTTGAGCCCGTAAGCACAGAACTTTTCTTTTAATGCATGAATTTTACTTGCGGCTTCGGCGGCGGTCTTGTTGTCGAGTAACAAACCGAACATAAAGTTTACGTTTACAAATTGAAACGTCATAATAACTTTACCGCCAATCCTTCCAATGACGGTATCCATTTCAACGTAATTGGTAGAAGGATTTTCTTCGAGATATAGCAAAAAATCCTCAAAACTCCTGCCAATTTTAACACCTTTAGGCACATATTCGCCTTTTTGTGCTTTTCTCGGCTTGAATTTTGCCGCGCGGGGAAGATCTATTTTGGATATTGTATAATACCCACATTCAATGTGTCTGTATACTGTGGTTTTAGATACGGAAAGATTGTTCGCCTGGATTGCGTGGTATATATTTTGTCCTGCCTTTACCGCAGACGAAATGATCTCTTCGGTCTTATAGAACTCTTCTTTTGTGAGTGGTATACCTTCTCTTGATTCAACCAACACCATCTCATATTCCTTCTGCGCTGTTTTGGCGTGGTATACCCTTCGTGGGTATTGACAATTGTTGTGGTTCCTTTTGGGGCAACCGTTGCATACAAACGGGGCTTTCAAAAGCTTGGGACAACATTCATCGGTTTTGGTAAATCCGTTTGCGTGGACTTTTCCGTGTAGCTTTACCTCTTTTGACACGGTCGTTTGATCTTTTTCAATTCTTTGGGCGATTGCCTTGAAGGTCATGCCTTTGTTCAAGCATTCTTGAATTTCAATGCGATCATCGAGTGTCATGTGCTTGTTCCTTTTTTCGTAGTTCATAGTCTGGAAACCTCCTTTTCCCAGACTAAATTCTACCACAAATTCTTTCCCAATGTAAATTCTACTTCAAATTCCACTCTGGAATTTACTTTGGGAATTCACTTTAATAAAAGATTAAATATTCCGCCCTTTCAAAAATATTGACAAAAAGTTATAAATTTGATATAATAATAAGGAACAGAAAGCGAAAGTTTGGACGGGGGAATGTCTGATTGAAAAAATTTGGTATAAGCGCGCCGTCAAGGATATACGACTCTTATCCGGGCGGACATTTTTCAATGAGTGAAATGGTGGATTATATGTCCGCTGTGGGGTTTGACGGGATTGATATGTCTTTTGAGAACATCGGACGTTTTGACGACGCGGTAAACAGCGTGCTGTACAGTGCGGCAAGCCGCGCCGAAAAGAGGGGACTGACTCTGTCTTCCTGCCATCTTCCGTTTTATATGCCGGACCCTGACGGCCGACAGCTTATGACCTCGTTTTTGTCGGAGCTTAAAAAGGGGATTGACGCGGCGGCTCTGATGAATATCGAGTATGCGGTCACGCATCCGGTGGCGTACCATTCGCAAAGACGCACATATGAAGAATGGCTTGAAAAAAATAAGGAATTTTTATCGCCGGTAATTGAATACGCGCAAAAAAAAGGTGTAAAAATCTGTATTGAGAACATGGCGAGCGCTAATGAATCCGAAAAAGACCATCTGTACGGATGTACGGCGGAAGAGATACTTATTCTTGCGAAAATGTTTGATTGCGGCGTTTGCTGGGACTTCGGGCACGCAAATCTCAGCGGACTTTCTCAGTCAGGCGAAACAGAAAAACTCGGCGAGAAGCTCTGTGTAGTTCATATACATGATAATGACGGTAAAAAGGATTCGCATTTTTTACCTTTTTCAGGGAATATTGACTGGACAGACGCGATGATGGGGCTTAAAAATATAGGGTATTGCGGATTTTTTGATATGGAAGTCAAGTCTTCGGAGCTTCCGGCGGACAGGGAGATAAGAACGGATTACGGAAGAAAAACTGTTTTCTTTGCCCGGAAGCTGATTAATATGGCGCGGATTAATAAGTAAATCGGATATTTTTTAAATTTGAGACTTTATTTTAACGCACGCGCAAAGACAGGCAGAGTGTGCGTAGTCAAGAGGGAAATATGCTTTTATATAATTCACTTACAAGAAAAAGAGAAGAGTTTGTGCCGAGAACAGAAGGCAAGGTCAGCATGTATACCTGCGGACCCACCGTATACCACTATGCGCATATCGGTAATCTGCGGACTTACATCATGGAGGATGTGCTTGAAAAATATCTGACTTATTCGGGATATGAAGTAAACCGTGTTATGAACATTACGGACGTGGGACACCTGACGAGCGACGCCGACACCGGTGAGGACAAAATGCTCAAGGGCGCCAAAAGGGAACACAAGACCGTGCTTGAGATAGCGAAGTTTTATACCGATGCTTTTTATGATGACTGCAATAAGCTCAATATAAAAATTCCCTCCACGGTACAGCCGGCAACCGGATGTATAAGTGAGTTTATTTCGCTTGTGCAGTCGCTTGTTGACAAGGGCTTCGGATATGTCGCGGGAGGAAATGTTTACTTTGATACCTCAAAGCTTAAACAGTATTATGTGTTTAACGATTTCAGCGAGGACGACCTTGAAGTGGGAGTGCGCGAGGGCGTCGAGGGAGACGAAAATAAAAAGAACAAGGCGGATTTTGTACTTTGGTTCACAAAATCAAAGTTTGACGACCAGGAGCTGAAATGGGATTCGCCGTGGGGGCTGGGTTATCCGGGCTGGCATATAGAATGCTCGGGGATCTGTATGAAGTATCTTGGGGAGTATCTTGACATTCATTGCGGCGGCATTGACAACATGTTTCCTCACCATACAAACGAAATTGCCCAGTCCGAAGCTTATCTGGGGCATAAATGGTGCAATTACTGGTTTCATGTGCATCATCTGAATACAAGCACAGGCAAAATGTCAAAGTCAAAGGGAGAATTTCTGACCGTTTCTCTGCTGCAAAGCAAGGGATATGACCCTATGGTTTACAGATTTTTCTGCCTGCAGTCGCATTACCGCAAATCTTTGGTATTTTCATATGAAAACCTTGACAATGCCGCTGTGGCTTACAATAAGCTTGTGGCAAGGATAGCGGCGATTGATAAGTCTGACGGGGAAACAGACCCTGACGCTTTTTCGGATTATAAGAAAAAGTTTGTTTCGGCGCTTGACAATGACCTCAACACGTCGCTCGGAATTACCGCGGTGTATGATGTGCTGAAATCAGACCTTAACGGCAAGACCAAGCTTGACCTGATAGAGGATTTTGACAGAGTTTTGTCATTGAATCTTATAAAAGCTGCGGAGAATTATTCGGTCAATAAGAATGCGGAAAATGCTTTGCTCGGCGCGGATGACGAGCTGATTAAAGAAATTGAACAGCTTATTGAAGAAAGAAAACAGGCTAAGAAAAACAAGAACTACGCGGAAGCGGACAGAATAAGAGATTATCTCGCTCAAAAAAATGTGACGCTGATTGATACGCCGACGGGAACAACATATAAAATAGGATGATTGGAAAGATTGAATGTCAAAGCTTAAGGAATTTTATAAAAAACACAGGGAAGTAATTCTGTATCTTACCTTCGGAGCTTTTACAACAGTGGTGTCTCTGGCGACCTATTATCTGACTTTTGTTGTCAGTGAAAAAGTATTCGGGCTCTCCCTCGCCGATAAAAAAAGCGGCGTTTATATCGCGGTCTACAGCACAGCGCAGATACTGCAGTGGCTCAGCGGAGTTATATTTGCTTTTATCACAAACAAAAAATGGGTTTTTACCGAGAGTGACAAAAGTATCCCGGTAATAAAACAGTTAGGGATTTTTGCCGGGGGCAGAGTGGCGACCTTTTTCCTCGACTACGGATTGACATATGTGGGAGTAAGACTGCTTGACAAGCTGATGAACGGCGCGGATTTTCCGTTCGATCTCGGCTTTACCGTGCTGCATATCAACGCGGAGTTTATCTCAAAGCTTATAGTTTCCGTAATAGTGGTTATAACGAATTATATACTCAGCAAGGTATTTGTCTTTAAAAAAAGTAAAAATGCTTCCTGACGTAAATATTATTGAGTTTTACTATGGTTGTTTAAAATACGGACACGGAAAACAGGGCAGACCCCGAGGAGTCTGCCCTGTTTAATATTCCGATTTTTTTCGGTTTTTTATAGAAATGACAATCAATCGCCTGTCAATTACCTGTCAAAAGATAAATTTAAACGCTTGTTAAGAGCTTTAAATTTACGTGCAGGCAATTACAGTTGAAAGAATCTTTCTCTGTCCGTTTGTCGGATTTTTCAGTTTTCCGTTATTCAGCAGTGTCTTTATGCAATGGAGTATGAACCATCCGTCAGCGTGGAATACAAACTGCAATTCATACGCTTTGACCTTTCTGAGATGTGCAGGAACCGATTCCAGTATAGCCTTGGCATAAGGCGCCTTCAGCTCCTCGAAATCAGTCTGGTACTTTACCTTAATTTGCTCACCAATAGCAAGCAGTTTCTCCTGAATTTTCCTGCTGGCCAGAACAACAATCTGCCATGATGACTTGAAGTTTCCGTCATAATCCCCGTAAGTTTTTACATAGCCGCGCTCTGCCAGCCATGCGTACTCATCCTTTGAAAGACGGTCTACAAACTCTCTTTCGTAGAGACCGAGAATGCGTCTGGCATCTTCAGAATACCGGAGACCGTGCCCGACACAGTGGTCAGACCATTCGCTGTCAATCTGCCAAAGAATGTGCTCTCCGCTTCCATTCCACATCGGTCCGCACCAATTCTTCATGCATACATAGTCATCCGGAAGAACTATATCATCCGGCATGACTGTTGCATGAAAAATGTTATGCGCGCCATCCGGGCGGATCGTAGCAACCTCTTCAAAGGAAATACTTTCATTCATCAGTTTCCCACCGGACCAAGCGGCAATATAAGGAATCAGCGACCACAGAATGAAATTACGGTCTCTTTTAGGAGACTCAGTTAAGGAAAGGGGCTCGTCTGTCTGATTACACCAGATGTCCGGATCGTCAAGAATGCCTGAAGAAGACAAATCATCATACAAATCGTTCGCAAACAACTCGGCGGCACGCTTATACATATTATTTTGCATGGTAAGCAGTTCTGCGGTCGGCTCACTGATGATGAAGTTGACGATATACTTATCCTTTTGTTTCCGCAGGAAACCATATTCCTCAAGGAATTCAACTTCTGTTTC
>CASEEB010000062.1 GCA_949286815.1 uncultured Eubacteriales bacterium
CCGATACAGCCTTCCACTGTATTGCTATGTCCATAGTCGTTCTTAATCTCAGAAAGCTCATGCTTTCTTTGCCTGACTTTTTGAAACAGCACTTTTTATATTTCGGATTTTTTGAGTTTTCTATTATTCAGTAGACATTAATTAGGCTCATAAGCCCTTTATTTCGCTAAAAAACAGAAAAAGGCAGCTTGTTTTTCATAATAATATTATTGCCTGTTTGCTTTAAAACAATTAAATTAATCATTTTGTTTAGGAAGGCAAAGTAAAATCTTGACATTTCACTTTCCAGCAGTTATAATACACTTGTAACATGGTTTGAGTGTGATGTCAAATTTGACTTTTTTAGCGATTAGTCAGGTTGTGACATTGGTTTGAGGAAACAGGTCGGATTTTTCCCTTAAAGGGAGAAGTCCGGCTTTTTTGCGTTTTAGGGTAACCTTAATCGCCCGCAAATTAAATTCGGTAATCACAAGATAGACCGACCTTAACTCTGTATTAAAGCAGAGCGGGTCGGTCTTTTTTGTTTTTACATAAACAAAAGATGTACCTGACGGCTAGGTGAGAATATATTTAAAAGAATTCACAATTTACACTTAATTCTTTAAGATATTCCACCGCCCGCAGGTACAAAAGGAGACAGGAAAATGAGTAATCAGGCAAACATCAACAGCTTTCTTGACAGTATGGACGAAGCTCCCGCGGATCAGTTTACAACGGCGGAAAACAGCTTTGCCTCCCCTGTCGGGAACCCACAGCAAGCACCCTATACTCCCGCCGCCGTATGGCCGGGAGAACAGCAAAACGAACCCGTACCGCAGACAGCGGTACAGCCAACCGCTCCGGATACTCAGCCGCAGACAGTACTTCAAGAGCAGGCTATTCCGCAACAGGCACCGCCTATGCAGGTAATAACACCACCTGTAGAGCAGTCCGCCGCAAATACGGACGCACAGCAGAGTATGCTTGATCCTTTTGAACAGGCTTTAAATGCGGCTCAAAATCAACAGGAAAGCAGAATGCTTGAAACGCTCGCAACAAAGCCCGCTTTCTTTTCATACGGCAAGGTAAAGGAAAGCATTGAGGACAGGGAATCCACCTTTGAAGACCTTAGAGCGAAGTATGAAACCGACTTCCCCGAGCTTTCGGACGGAAAGCTAATTTCGTGGTCTGTAAGCTACGGTAAGGTCACAAAGCAGATAAACAACCCCGCCTCCGACAAGGTGTATACCGTAAAGGCGGAAATCGAAAAGTCCAAGGCTTTTACCGACGGACTTAAGAAAGCCAAAACAGACGCCGAGAGAAATCCCGAATGCGTTGTAAAGCTTTTGAAAAAAGCGCAAAGCAAGGGCGAATCCGTTCTGCCGTCGTATAAGGATTTTTGCCTTACAACCCAGGACTCCGAACTTTCAGAAAAGCCGATAGTTCTTCTGCCGTCGAAAGACGGCAGAATCTTTGAATTAAGGCGCAACGAAATAGGTGAGTTTTCAGCTCCCGTAAACAAACTAAAGGAATTTGCCGAGCTGACGCCGTATTTCAAGCTGTCGCTGCCGAAAATCCCTGCGGAGATTCTGCGGCAGACCCTGAGCTTTTTCAAACGTCTTTCCGACCTTTACAGCTTTGAGGCGCTGGTGCATATCCTCTACGACACCGAGCGAGGCGAATACACCGTAAAGGTTCCGAAACAAAAAATAGGTCACTCATATTTAGAGAGCGTAACGGAAAGCGAATATCCCGAGCATTTAATTCATGTTATGGATATATGAAGCCAGGTGAAGTCGTAATTCAAGTAACCTAAAATGTTAAACATCACGGTGAAAGTAATGCGGCAGTCCTTAAAATCTATCTAACCGTCGCTGGCATCGAGAACAGAAGGATCTTCAACAATATCCGGTCCTCCCAAGGGGTCAGCTGCTGTGAATCATCGGCTACTATAAAATATTTGGAGGAGCCGAAGCCCAAGCCGTTAAACTCATCACCCCATACATATTTATACTGACCGAGCTTTGTTGTTTCAAAATCGTTCGTGCCGGAAAACTCCTGAACCCGTCCAGCAGGATTCTCCTGATTCATAAAAATGCCAATCGCCTTTTCAGCAGCCAAGTAGCTTCCCGCCCCGAATACCAGCTTGCCGTTCTTTACAGCCATAGAATAATCATTATATGCCGTGTTTTTGACGCTTTCAGTGCGGTTGGTGGCACCGATCAAAATTTCTTTTGCAGTTTTGGCGACCGAATCCTCTGCGATATCGATCGAAGTATTGAACTTTGTTTTTATGTATTCCTGAAGAACCTTAGCCGCCTTCATCATATCGGCGTTTCCGTCAGGAACAATAATTCGGTAGCCCTTCGGTCCGTTCCAGCTTACCCGTACAACCGCATTCGGGTCGGTCTTGACCGGCTTAGGTCTGCGGGAGGTAATGTTGTCCTCCTCATGAGTATTGGTATCATCATCGGAATCGGAAGAATTCGACGAATCGATAGTGGTTTTATCGTTCTTATTGTTGTCAGAATTTATACTCGAGGTCGTCGGATTGCTGTTTGTTTTGCTTTCGTCTTTCTTTTTATTACATCCGGAAGAGCAAAAAATGAGAAGCACAGACATTATTAATGCAAGAAATCTTAATTTTTTCATATTTTTCCTCCATTATTCACAAATGATATGTATAAATCTATAA